>NZ_JAUOQN010000079.1:0-13798 GCF_030547555.1 Salipiger sp. 1_MG-2023
CTCGCGAACCGAGCTGCATCGAACGCCAGCTCAAGGGAAAACGTTCCTTACAGCAGGAGTTTTTCAGCGGCCTGTTAGGGGGTGCCGACGCTGCCCCAGGAAAATAAACATGTCGATCATTGCCGTGTTTTGGACGCCGCCCAGCGTGAGGGTGGCATTGGTGCCGGTCAGGATGATAGTGCCGGAGCCGTCGAGATCACCCTCGAACGAGCCGTAGACCAGCTGGCCGCTGGCGAATTCATAGGTGAAGGCATAGGTTGCGGCTTCGCTAGAGGCCGCAGCGGTAAGTGCGAAAAACGCGGCTGCAATGAGTGTTTTCACGGATCGCTTTCGGGTATCGTAAGCCTCTGGCCACTCTCTGCGTTGCACCTGTGAAACAGGCGAAGGGCCTGGCCAGCTCGCAAAGGGGCGGGCGCGGCGGCGCGTCGGGGATGCTAGCGGCTGGTCATTTTCGCCGCATTGCAGTAACGGGGAGCAAACCCCGGACAACGTACAGGACGAACCATGGCCAAGTCCCTTCTGGCGCGCTACGCCAACAGTATCACCATGCCCGATCTGCGGGTCTCTCCGACCACGGCGCTGACAGCGGGGCAGGTCAAGACCGATATCCTGTCAGGGTTGACCGTTGCGCTGGCGCTGGTGCCCGAGGCGGTTGCCTTTGCGCTTGTCGCCGGGGTGAACCCGCTGGTGGGCCTCTATGCTGCGTTTCTGGTCGGGCTGATCACGGCGGTCTTTGGTGGCCGTCCGGGCATGATTTCGGGGGCGACCGGGGCGCTGGCGGTGGTGATGGTGGCGCTGGTGGCGCAACATGGCGTCGAGTATCTGTTTGCCACCGTCGTCCTGATGGGGCTGCTTCAGCTGATCGCCGGGGCGCTGCACTGGGGCAAGTTCATCCGGCTGGTGCCGCATCCGGTGATGCTGGGTTTTGTCAACGGGCTGGCCATCGTGATCTTTCTGGCGCAGATGACGCAGTTCAAGGTGCCGGGATCGGGCGGGGCCGAATGGCTGACCGGCCTGCCGCTGGTGGTGATGCTGGGGCTTGTGGTGCTGACCATGGCGGTGATCTGGGGGCTGCCGAAGCTGACCAAGGTGGTGCCCGCGCCGCTGGCGGGCATTGCGGTGACCGCCATCGTGGTGATCATCTTTGGGCTCGAGACGCCGCGCGTCGGGGATATGGCCTCGATCGAGGGCGGGCTTCCTGCGTTCCACATTCCGGGGGTGCCGTTTGATCTTCAGACCTTGCAGATCATCCTGCCCTACGCGGTGATCCTTGCTGCGATCGGGCTGATCGAAAGCCTGCTGACGCTGAACCTCGTGGGCGAGATGACCGGCCAGCGCGGCGGCGCGTCGCAGGAATGCATCGCGCAGGGCATGGCCAATCTGGTGACCGGGTTCTTTGGCGGCATGGGCGGTTGCGCGATGATCGGCCAGTCGATGATCAACGTGAAATCAGGCGGGCGCACACGCATCGCGGGCATCGTCGCGGCCTTGTTCCTGCTGAGCTTCATCCTTGTCGCCTCGCCGCTGATTGAGCTGATCCCGCTGGCGGCGCTGGTCGGGGTGATGTTCATGGTGGTGATCGGGACGTTTGCGTGGAACAGCCTGCGCATCCTGTTCAAGGTGCCGCTGATCGACGCCTTTGTCATCGTGCTGGTCACCGTGGTGACGGTCTACGCGGATCTTGCGGTGGCGGTGGTCGTCGGCGTGATCGTTTCGGCGCTGGCCTATGCGTGGAACAATGCGCGGCGCATCCATGCCAAGAGCTACCGCACGCCGGAAGGGGCCAAGGTCTATCAGGTGCAGGGGCCGCTGTTCTTCGGCTCGTCCGAGGGGTTTGTCGAATTGTTCGACGTGGCAGGGGACCCGACATCGGTGATCGTCGATTTTGCCGACAGCCGGGTGGTCGACCAGTCTGCGTTGCAGGCTATCGAAGCGGTTGCGGCGAAATACGAGGCAAAGGGCAAGGCGATTGCGCTGCGCCATCTGTCGCGCGATTGTCACCGGCTGCTGAGCAAGGCGGGGCACCTGATCGTCGACAGCGAGGACGACCCGGATTATGCGCTGGCGGTGGATTACCCGGTGCGCACGGGTATCTTTGGCGGGCACTGAGCCGTTCTCCGGGGGGCGCGGCGTCGAGGTTGGAAGGGGGGCCGGCCCCCCGCCTGCGGCTCCCCCCGGAGTTTATCCGGCAAGATGAAGCCGGGGGCCGCGCGTCATTCGCCGGGGCGCTTGAGTTCGAAGACTTCACGGATGACCGAATAGTCGCGGTAGCCGAGCCGGGTGAGCGGGGAGAAGCGGGTGACGTCGAAACGCCCGTCCACGAGGCAATCATCGCGGATGTGGACGCCGGTGACCTCGCCGAAGGTTACGAAATTCGCTTCGCCGGGCAGGCGCAGGGTCTGCACCACCTTGCATTCCAGCGATGCGGGGGCGTTTGCGACGCGGGGGCAGTCGATACTGCTGCATTCGGCCTTGTCGATCCCGGCAAGGGCGAATTCGTCGGCTTCGGCCTCCCACAGGCCAGCGGTGGTGTTCATCTTGTCGCGCATGGTGAATTCCACGATGTTCACGCAAAATACCCCGTGTTCGCGCAGCTGCGCGACGGTGTCCTTGGTGTCACCGCGATCTTCCTTCGACGAGGTCGAGGCGAACATCACCTGCGGCGGCACATAGGACACTGCGTTGAAGAAGCTGTAGGGGGCGAGGTTGTCTCCGCTGGTGCCGCGTGTCGAGATCCAGCCGATCGGGCGCGGTGAGACGATGGCATTGAAGGGGTTGTGGGGCAGGCCGTGGCCGTCTTCGGGGCGGTAGAACATAGCTGTCATCCCGGATGGTTGCGCTTATCTCATTCCCTGTTAGGACGAAGTTGAACCGAATGCACGAGGGGATGGCGCACTGTTCACTCTGTCACAGGAAAAGCCGGGAGACTGGTGGGAAGTCGAGGCGTTGTACGATCTTTGTTTCGCTCCGGGGCGCACGGTGCTGTCGTCATACCGGCTGCGCGACGATGTGCCTCCGGTGCCCGAGCTATGCCGGGTCGCGCGGGACGAAACGGGGATCCTTGGCGGCGCGATCCGCTACTGGCCGGTCCGCATCGGGCACTGGCAGGCGTTGTTGCTCGGGCCGGTTGCGGTGCACCCGACGGCGCAGGGCGAGGGGCTTGGCGCGGCGCTGATCCGCGACACGATCGAACGGGCCAGAGCGCTGGAATGGGCGCGGGTGATCTTGGTCGGGGATGAGCCATATTACCGCCGCTTTGGGTTTTTCAAGTTGGATCAGATCGTTATGCCGCCGCCGACCAATCCCGAGCGGGTGCTTGGATACGCGTTGACTCCCGGTGCATGGGAGGGGGTTGCTGGGGAGGTGACGCGGCATTCTTGAAAACCGGCGCAGAGGCCCGATGTTAACCTTGCAAAGGGAGATTTCAGGATGACCGGAACCGCGCTTGTGCCGCAATCCACGCAGGGCGAAATTGTTGCGCTCGCCCGCCGATACCGTTCGGCGGGGGGCGTGGGAATGACCTTGCTGAACGTGATCGGTGGGCAGGCCGAGAACCTGCTTGAAAGGTTGCCTGACGGGATCAAGGACCGGCTGGAAGGTGCGACCTCGCGGGCGCTTGAGACGGCGTCGAACGTGGCGGCATCGTCGCGCGGGGTGGTGAAGGATCAGCGTTCTTGGCTGAACACGGCCTTGACCACCGCGATGGGGGCGGCTGGCGGCGCAGGGGGGCTGCCCTCGGCGTTGGCCGAGATCCCGGTTACCACCACGGTGCTGTTGCGGGCGATTCAGGGGATCGCCGCCGAGCATGGCTTTGATCCGGATGCCCCCGAAATCCGCCGCGAATGCCTTGCGGTGTTTGGCAGTGCAGGGCCGCTCGACAAGGACGATGGGGCGGATATGGCGTTTTTGTCGGCGCGTGTGACCCTGACAGGGGCGACGTTGCATGGTGTGATTTCAAAAGTCGCCCCCCGGTTTGCGACGGTGCTTGGGCAGAAACTGGCGGCGCAGGCCGTGCCGATACTTGGCGCGGCGGCGGGGGCAGCGACGAACTATGCCTACACCAGCTATTATCAGGAAATGGCGCGGGTGCATTTTGGGCTGATGAAGCTGGCGCGTGACTCCGGGCAGGACCGCGGGGCATTGCTTTCAGCGCTTGCGGTTGAAATTCAAAGGTCGCGTTAATCGGATTTTTCCGACTCAGGGCATAGGTAGGGCATGCGGATGTTGGCAAAAGCTGCTCCGCAGGGGCTTTTAGCCGGCATCATTCGGGGGCTGCCGAACCGGGGCTGAATTCCTGAGGCTGTATGCAAATCGGAGGCCTGACCCCGCGCAAAACGCGCGGGTAGTGTCCGCGACCAGAATGGGCGCGATGCGACAAGAACAACTGCGTCCGGTACGGTGGGCATTCGCCGTGCCGGACGCTCACTTGCCGATCCTCGGGTCAAGACTAAGACATGCGTGCCAGACAAGCAGAACGAGCGGCACGCTACGTTGCGCTGCCCGGGCGATGTGCTGCGCCGATACCTGCAGAGGGTTCTGTCGCCGTCATCGCGGCCATTGGTGCAAGCGCTCAGCCTTGCGTTCGCAAGAAGCCCATCACGTCGTCGCGGACGGATTGTTCGCCGCGAGCGCGGGCTTCGCAGATCACATCGTAGAGCCCATCAAGGTCAGTGCGCATGATCAGGCTCTTGACCGGCCCGATCGAGGCAGGGCGCATCGACAGACGCCGCAAACCGATCGCCGCAAGACAGACCGCTTCGATCGGACGTCCGGCATCCTCGCCGCAAAAGCTCAATGGCGTTTGGGTGTCCGAGCAGCGCATCACAATGTTCTCGAGAAAGCTCAGGAAGCTCACGTTCAGAGTATCGTAGCGGCGGCGCACCCGTTCGTTCTCGCGGTCGGCAGCAAAGAAGAACTGCTTGAGATCGTTGCCGCCGATGGAAA
Organism: Salipiger sp. 1_MG-2023; assembly: GCF_030547555.1. NCBI lineage: Bacteria > Pseudomonadati > Pseudomonadota > Alphaproteobacteria > Rhodobacterales > Roseobacteraceae > Salipiger > Salipiger sp. 1_MG-2023. Next base: position 4,945 of record NZ_JAUOQN010000079.1, read on the forward strand.
TGAACGCGACGTCCTCGAAGAATTTCGTCGGTGCATAGGCCAGCGACGGGGTTTCCAGCATGGTGCCGATGGTCACGGTCTCGGGGACCGGGTGGCCAAGCTTGCGCTCGATGGCAAGAGCCTTGCCCACCTCGGCGCGCGCGGCGGTGAATTCCTCGTATTGTGCCACGAAGGGGAACATCACCGTAAGGGCCCGCCCGCCAGAGGCACGCAGCAAGGCCTGGATCTGCATCCGCATCACGCCGGGCTTGTCGAGCCCGACCCGGATCGCCCGCCAGCCAAGCGCCGGGTTCGGCTCGTCGTTCGGCTTCATGTAGGGCAGAACCTTGTCCGACCCGATGTCGAGCGTGCGGAAGATCACCGGCTTGTCGCCGGCGCTGTCCATGACGCGCTTGTAGACCTCGACCAGTTCGGTGCGCTTGGGCATCTTGTTGCGGATCAGGAATTGCAGCTCGGTGCGGAACAGCCCGACGCCTTCCGCCCCGGACGAGATCAGCGACGGCAGATCCGCCAGAAGCCCCGCGTTCATATACAGGTGCACGCGCTTGCCGCAGGTTGAGACCGCGGGCTTGTCGCGGATCGAGGAATACCGCTCCTGCGCCTGCGCCTGCATCGCGATCTTGTCGCGGAAGGCGCTGACGATGCTGTCATCCGGGCGCAGGTGCACCATCCCCTGATCGCCGTCGACCATGATGTGATCGCCGTTCAGCGCTTCGGTGGTGATGCGTTCGGCCTGAATCACCAGCGGAATCGCCAGCGCCCGCGCCACCACGGCGGCATGGCTGCCGACAGAGCCTTCCTCGAGCACGATGCCTTTGAGTTTGCGACCGTAATCGAGCAGCTCTCCGGGCCCGATGTTGCGCGCGATCAGGATTGGATCGGCGGGCATTTCGGCACCGGTTTCGGCACCCTGTCCGGTCAGCAGCCGCAGCAGGCGGTTCGACAGATCGTCCAGATCATGCAGCCGCTCGCGCAGGTATTGGTCTGTGACCTGACTCATGCGGGCGCGGGCGTTGGATTGTTCCTTCTCCACCGCCGCTTCGGCGGAGAGGCCAAGGTCGATGTCTTCTTCCATGCGCCGCCGCCAGCCTTTGGAATTGGCAAACATGCGATAGGTTTCAAGCACTTCAAGCTGCTCGCCGCTGGTGCCGGTCAGCATTTCGTCGACGCTGACGCGCAGCTTCTCGATGGCCTTGTCGAGCCGCCGGCGCTCGCGCTCGGGGTCATCCGAGACCAGATTGGTGACCACGACGCGCGGTTCGTGCAGCCATGCGTGGCCTTCCGTGGTGCCTTCCTGACCGCTCAGTCCGCGCAGCAGGCGCGGTTCGGTGTGGCGCGCCTTGAGCGCGGCGCCTTCGCCGATGAAGGCGCCCAGCTCGGCCATTTCCGCCAGCACCATGGCGATCACTTCCAGCGCATAGATCTCGTCCGAGGTGAATTCGCGTTTGGCCTTGGTCTGCACCACCAGCACGCCCAGCTTTTCGCCAAGGCGCTGGATCGGCAGGCCGAGAAAGCTGGAAAACACCTCTTCGCCGGTTTCCGGCATGTAGCGAAAGCCGCGTTCCGAGGGGGCGTCGGCGGTGTTCATCATCTTGCCGGTGCGGGCGACGCGCCCGACAAGGCCTTCGCCCAGCTTCATCCGGGTCTGGTGCACCGCTTCTTTCTTCAGGCCTTCGGTGGCGCAAAGTTCCAGCGTATCGGAATCACGGAAGAGATAGATCGAGCAGACCTCGGAGCCGATGGAATCGGCGGTCAGGTGCACGATCTTGTCGAGCCGTTCCTGACCCGCGGCCTGTTCGGCCATGGTGTCCCGAAGACGGCCCAGCAGCTTGCGGCTTTCGCTTTCGGAACGGTCGATCATGAAACGGTTTTTCCCAGTCCTGTTGCCCCTCAGCTATAGGCGACGGGCGGGGGCGAGGGGAAGGAGAAACTCGGATCAACCTATGCGGGAAAACCGTTTTTGTCCAATGGTCAGGGGCGCCGCCAGAGACGGCGCCCCAAGAGGTTAGGATGCCTTGTCGAGATCGAAAGCGTGGTGCAGCGCCTGCACCGCCAGTTCCATGTATTTGCGTTCGACCAGAACCGAGATCTTGATCTCGGAGGTGGTGATCACCTTGATGTTGATGCCCTCCTCGGAGAGCACCTTGAACATCTTGGCGGCGACGCCAGTGTGCGAGCGCATGCCGATGCCCACGACCGAAATCTTGCAGACCTCGGTATCGGCGACCAGCTCGCTGAAGGCGATGCTGCCCGCTTCCATAGCGGCTTTCAGCGCCTTTTCGGCGCGCGCCACCTGATTGACCGGGCAGGAGAAGGTCATGTCGGTATGGCCTTCGTCCGAGATGTTCTGGACGATCATGTCGACATTGATGCCCGCCTCGGAGAGCGGGGTGAAGATGCCAGCGGCGATGCCCGGGCGGTCTTCGACCGCCACAAGGGTCATCTTTGCCTCGTCGCGCGAATGGGCGACCCCGGAAACGACGTTCAGTTCCATGATTTCCTCCTCGTCGCAGACCAGGGTTCCGGCCTCGTCCGATTGTTCCTCGAAGCTGCTGAGCACCCGCAGCTTCACCTTGTAGCGCATCGCCAGTTCGACAGAGCGGGTCTGCAGCACCTTGGCACCCAGAGAGGCCAGTTCGAGCATTTCCTCGAAGGCGATCTTGTCAAGCTTGCGGGCCTTGTCGCAGATCCGCGGATCGGTGGTATAGACGCCATCCACATCGGTGTAGATGTCGCAGCGCTGCGCATCGAAGGCGGCGGCAAAGGCGACGGCGGTCGTGTCCGATCCGCCCCGGCCCAGCGTGGTGATGCGCCCTTCGGGCGAGATGCCCTGAAAGCCCGCAACGACCGCGACCTTCATGCCCTCACCGAACTTGCGGGTGATATTGTCGGTCGGAATATCGACGATGCGCGCCGAGCTGTGCTGGCTCGTGGTCACCAGTGGCACCTGCCAGCCCTGCCAGGATCGTGCGGGCACGTCCATTTCCTGCAACGTCAGCGCCATAAGCCCGGCGGTGACGTTTTCGCCCGACGACACGACAGCGTCATATTCGCGGGCGTCGAACAGCGGCGAGGTTTCCTCGACGAAGCCGACAAGCTTGTTGGTCTCGCCCGACATGGCAGAGACGATCACGATGACGTCGTAGCCCTTGGCCACCTCGACGCCAACGCGTTTCGCTGCGCGCCGAATGCGGTCGAGCGTTGCGACGGACGTGCCGCCGAATTTCATCACGAGAACGGGCATGAAGCACCCTCCGGGTGGTCCTGAATCAGCCGGGGTTTACGCGGGGGGCGGGGATTGCGCAAGAGGCTCAGCGCGTTGGTGTTGCGCCGGGAGGACCGCCGGTCGCGGCGGACTAGAATGGGTGGGGGCGGCCATCCCAGCACTCGAAGCATCCGGTGCTGGCAAGACTGAGCGCCGACAGGCGGTCGGCAAGGCCGCTGGCGGATTGCTGCGGCGTGATGTCGGCTGCGCCGCCGCCCATGTCGGTCTGCACCCAGCCGGGGTGATAGATGCCCACTGCCACGCCTTGCAGTGCAAGATCGGTGGCAAGGTTGCGCCCGAGGTTCAGCGCCGCCGCCTTCGAGGCCCGGTAGATGTAGCTGCCGCCCGGTGCGCGGGTGTCCGAGGCCATCTGCGACGAGATGATCATGATCTTCGGGGTTTGCGCCTGTTTCAGCAGGGGCAGCATGGCCTGAACCGTCAGGAACACGCCGGTGACGTTGACGGCAAAGCTGTCGGCCCACATCTGTTGCGGATAGCCGTCGATGGACTGCCCCTTGTCGAGGTAGACCCCGGCGTTGCAGATCAGCGCATCAAGCGGCGCGTCGATGGACTTGGCAAGGCTGGCGATCGAGTCCGGGTCCGTGACGTCCAGCGGTGCGAGGCCCGCCATGTTGCGGGCGGTGCCGGTGACGTCGTTGCCGCGTGCGGACAGTTCGGCGGCCAGCGCCGCGCCAATGCCACGGTTCGCGCCGGTGATCAGGATGCGCATCAGTTGTTCTTTCGTTTCGGGCGGAAGGGAAGGGGGGCAACGGGCACTCCGTCTTCGATCAGTTTCCTGGCTTCGTCGCCGCGGGTTTCGCCCCAGATTGCCCGCTTCGGGCTGTCACCTTCGTGCATGGCGCGGGCTTCGCGGGCAAAATCGCGGCCCACGTAATCGCTGGTTTTCTCGATCTCGGCCTGCATCTCGCGCAGCGCCTGTTCGGCGGGCGAGGCTGGCGCCGACAGCGGCGCATCGCGCTCGGCCCCGGCGCTGACGCGGGGCGCCATCAGGTCCTTGTTGACCTCGGCGCTGCCGCAGACTGAGCAGGTCACAAGCCCGGCGGCGTGCAACTTGTCGAAGGCGCTTGCGGATTGGAACCAGCTGTCAAAGCGGTGATCCTGCGCGCATTTGAGGTTGTAATGGATCATGGCTGTGGCTCGATGCTACTTATGAATATCTAATGTTTCGCACGCGTTATTCAAGCGCGGGGCGTCGGGGGAAGCCACTGCACCAGCGCATTGGTGAGGGTTTCGGCATCTGCTTGGGGGCGCAGCGTGGCCTGCGCCTTGGCGCCCATCGCGGCTTGCACCGGTCCGCTCAGCTGCGCCAGCGCCGCCGCCAGCGTTTGCGCATCGCCTACGGGCAAGGCGGCCTCGGCAGCGCTCAACCGGGCGAAAGGGGCGCGAAAATTGCGCAGGTCAGGGCCGTGGATCAGCGCCGCGCCGTAGGCGGCGGGCTCGTAGGGAGTGTGGCCGCCCCGGTCCGTCAGGGTGCCGCCGATGAACACCCGCCCGGCCAGCGCGTAGAACAGCGGCATCTCGCCCAGCGTATCGGCGATGTAGACATCCGCCTCGGGCGGCTCTCCCAAGCTGCGCCGCGCGACGCTCAGCCCTCGTGCCTGTGCCAGCGCCGCGATGTCGCTGGCGCGGTGCGGATGGCGCGGCGCAAGGATCAGCCGCAAGCCCGGCTCTGCGGCGCGGGCGGCAAGGTGGGCATCAAGCACCACCGCGTCTTCGCCCTCATGGGTCGAGGCGGCAAGCCATGTGGTGTGGCGGTCAAACCCGGCAAGCGCCGGATCGCTCATGGCTTGCGGTACATACAGCGCCTTGAGGTCGACCACCGGCCCGGCGGCACCGTCCGGCAGTCCGGCGTCACGGTAGCGCGCCCGCGAGCCGTCATCTTGCGCCGACACCCACGCAAGCCGCCGCAGCAGCCGCCGCTGCAGCCCGCCGAACAGCCGCCAGCCCCGGGCGGTGCCCTCGCTCAGCCTGCCGCCCATGATCAGCACAGGGCCGGGGCAGCGCAGTACCCGGTGTGGCCACAGCTCGGATTCCATCGCAACATGGGCGCGCACGTCCCAGTTTCGCAGGAACCGCCGCGTCACCCACCACAGGTCAAGCGGAGCCAGCCGCGCCGCCAGACCCCAGCTTTGCGCCAGCCGGACGCCGGAGGCGGAATTGCAGGTGATCACGATGGGCAGGTCGGGCCGGGCGCGGCGCAGCGCATCCAGAATGGGCCGGGCCGAGGCCAGTTCGCCGTTGGACGCAGCGTGCAACCACAGATGCGGGCCGGCATCGGCGGCCCCGCGCGCCAGCCGGTCGCGCAGCGCGGGCCAGTCGCGCCGCAGCGCAAGACGGCAAAGCACCAGCGCGGCAAAGACCGAAACGAGCAGGCGATAGAGAAACATGGCATTCCCGGAGTGACAGCACGCAGAGGCTTAGGGCAGCAGCGCGCGGCGGGCAAGCCTCAGGCGTCGAGCACGGCGTCCCAGTACAGGTAATCCATCCAGCTTTCGTGCAGGTGCCCCGGCGGGAATTTGCGCCCGACATTCATCAGCTCGGACGCGCTGGGCTGGCGCGGCGGCTTGCGCAGGCTCATGTTCGCGCGGCGCAGCGACTTGGACCCTTTGCGCAGGTTGCACGGCGCGCAGGCCGCCACGACGTTTTCCCAGCTGGTGATGCCTCCGCTGGCGCGCGGCACCACGTGATCGAAGGTCAGATCGCCCTTCGATCCGCAATACTGGCAGCGAAATTCATCCCTCAGAAAAAGATTGAAGCGCGTGAATGCCACGCGCTTCCTTGGTTTCACATAATCTTTGAGCACCACCACGCTGGGGATTTTCAGCGTCATCGACGGGCTTCGGACGATCTCGTCATATTCGGCGATGATGTCCACCCGGTCTAGGAAAGCCGCCTTCACCGCCTCTTGCCATGGCCATAGCGACAGGGGGTAATAGGACAGCGGCCTGAAATCCGCATTCAGCACCAGCGCCGGATGATGTCGCAGCGCCGAAGGTTCCCTGACAAAGTGCGTTCTGAAGTCGCCAATCATTGATCGAGTCTTTCCTGCCCTGTCTGCCCGTACATGGCACCAGGGCGGGGAGCCCGCCCCAGCGTCAAACCACTATATCCTGCGCTTGATATCTGGCAAGCCTCGCAACCTTGAGTGGCGTGCTTCTTGCTACCGCATTTGCGTAAAGCTCATGTGACAGGCGAAATCTCCGATTCCGCACGGCAAAGGCGTGACGTTGCACGGGTTTGCGGGCAGGGTCGGCGGCGATATGCCTCTGAAAGGACAGCCCATGAGCCGCCGCATTGACCATCTTGTCTTCGCCGTCCGCGATCTTGACGCGGTTGTCCGCCTGTACGAGCGCCTTGGGTTTCGTGTCGGCGCGCGCAATCGCCACCCTTGGGGCACTGAAAACCGGCTCGTGCAGTTTGGTTCGTCGTTTCTGGAATTCGTGGCGGTGGGCGATGCGGCGCTGATCGAGCCGCACGCGCCGGGGCGCTTCAGCTTCGGGGCCTTCATGCAGCAAGCCATCGCCCGGCGCGAGGGGCTGGCGATGCTGGTGCTCGATAGCGACGACGCCCGCGCCGATGCGCAGCGCTTTGCCGCCGAGGGGATCGGCGCGTTCGAGCCGTTCTTTTTCGAGCGCAAGGGCCAGCGCGCCGACGGCAGCGAAACCCATGTCGCCTTTACCCTCGCCTTTGCCGCGCAGGACTCGCTGCCCGAGGCTGGGTTCTTTACCTGCCAGCAGCATTTTCCCGCTGCGTTCTGGTCTGCGGACCTGCAGCAGCACCCGAACGGGGCGCGCAATGTCACCGGCGTCACGCTGGGGGCGCAGGACGTTGGGGCGACGCTGAGTTTTCTCGGGCGCTTTGCCGGGGCGCAGGCCGCAGAGGGCAGCGTGCCGCTGCCGGGCGCCGCGCTGACGGTGATCGAGGCGGAAACGCAGGGCTTTGCAGGCTACCGGGTCGCGGTGGACGATCTTGCTGCGCTGATCGCGCGGCTCGAGGCGGAGGGCCTCGCCTTTCGCGAAACGCAGGCAGGGGTCGGTCTCTCGGCCTTTGGCGCAGAGATCGAGTTTGTGCCGGGGTGATGCGGGCAGCCAGCGGCCCATGTCAAAACAGGGCCGCCGCCTTGCGGGGCTTGGGTCGTCCTCGATTGGACGTCACTCATACGAGGGGCGGGGCGCCTGAGCCTCTGACTGTCGGTGGCGCATCGGCAAAGCGGCTCACTCCGGCGCGGGATAGGTGGCCCGGCATTGCGCCGAATCCCGGGCGGCCTCGCTGCGCAGCACCGGCAAGGCGCGCTGTAGCTCGCGATCGCGCGCCAGAAGCGCGGCGCGGTCGACCGGCTCGCGGCGGGTGACCGGCTCGGTCCGGCTGTCCCAGCAAGCGTAGCGCGCGCCCCCCGGTCCGCGGCAGGTGGCAAGTACGCGGTGGCGTTCGTACCGGGTCTCGAAAGTGTAGCCGCGCGCCAGATCTGCCGCGATCCGCTGGCGTTCCTTCATCGCCGACCGCCATGGCCCGGCGGCGGCATTGAGGCAGGCCTCGCGCGGGGTGGCGCAGGCAGAAAGCAACGCAACTGCGGCCATGGTAAGGGTCAGTCTGGGGCTCATGGTCTGCATCCTTGGGGCGGGTCAGAGACTCTGTGCGACCTTCATGCCCGACAAGCCCGCTTGCTGTCCATGAGGGGCAACGCGCAACACGGCACCCCGGGGATGCGTCTGGCCAGGATCGGCAGATTACCGGAACGGCGCAAGATTACACGGAACAATCTCATAAGGGTCATCGTTGTGTGAACAATCGCGGCGTCGACGTGGCGCGCGCAGCAATTACCAAGGAGAGACTTGATGAAGACCGGAGCCGCAGTTGGAATTGCCGTTGTTGCCATCGCTGCCATTGCCTTTGGCGCCTACATGATCGATTTCGATGTGACCGAAGAGGGCGCGCTGCCCGATGTCGATGTCTCGGTCGAGGGCGGCGATCTGCCCGAGGTGGACGCCGAGGTCGGCTCGATCACCACTGGCACCACCACCGAGACCGTCGAAGTACCGGATGTCGATATCGACGTCGACACCGAGGAGGCAGAGGTCAAGGTTCCGACCGTCGATGTGACGCCACCTGCCGACGATTGATCCGTTAAGGTAACGAGTGCCGCTGTTTTGCCTGAGATGCGTTGACAAAAGGCGTTCTCAGTGAGCCTTGAGCGTGAGTCAAGCTGGTTAGACCAGCTTGGCACGAGGCGTGATGTCGGACCAGGAATGGGCGTTCTTTGAACGGCTCATCTTGGCTTCCGGAGCTCCGAACGGGCGCAAACCTATCAACCATCGTCTTGCTCTCGATGGGGTTTTCTAGATCGCGATCGCGCGAACTGGCGAGACCCGCCCGAGAAGTTGGGCAATTGATCGAGCGTCTACCGGAAGTTCCGACGCTGGCCGTTGGCGGGCTTTGGGGGGAGTCATGGAAACCTTGAACCAAAGCGGGGCCATGCCGGACGCCCTTCAAATGGTAGTGTCCCAACGCTTGGTGTAGGAGGCCGCGCGCGGAGCCCCCGGCGTAGCGCAGCGCGCGGCCGGGTGTGAC
>NZ_JAUOQN010000008.1:0-114018 GCF_030547555.1 Salipiger sp. 1_MG-2023
TGTCCGCCGTGGCGACCTGATCAGCCTTGGACCTCTCCGAAGGTCGGCGCTCTTACACCACCTCTCGGGGCACTACCAGCGCGCGATGGTGGCTCTGGCCCGACGCATGGCTGTCGTGCTGCACCGCATGTGGGTCGATGGCTCGAGCTTCAGGATGGAAGCTACCCTCTGACACGACCTGTACCGCCTGCCTCGCTGCAGGCTCTCGAGGTCCCGAAGGGACGCGGTTCCCGTGATGTCGTGGTCAGGACCGTCGTCAGCTTGGCTGAGCGCGCCTATGAGATGGACACACCGGAACCGCATCAAACCAGCATCTTGTCGGCAGCCCGCAGGCTGACCACGGACTGAAGCACGTTCCCGAGGGAACTTGAACACGAGCCGCGACGAGGCAATCGAAGTGACAGCACCAAAGCAACCCGCAAGCGCGATTGGATCTCTTGACCAAAACCGCTTGACGGATGGGGACCCGTTATCGAAGTCCTGCGCCTAAAACTTACATCCGAAGCGCAGCGGGCATATTGGCGGCCCCGAACCGAGGAAATCTGTTTGCGGCGTCGGCGCGACCAAGCCACCATGGCAGGCACAAGGCAACGGGAGGCATCGATGCTGGGATATGTGACAGCCGACGGCGCGGGACAGGCGGACCGGCTGATCGCCGCGGCGGCGCAGGCGCTTGGCGCACAAGGCGTGCGGCTGGCAGGCGCGGTGCAGGTGAACCTCGACCGCGGGGCAGAGCACAAATGCGCCATGGATCTGCACATCCTGCCGGGCGCGGATGTGGTGCGCATCAGTCAGGATCTTGGCAGCCAGTCGCAGGGCTGCCGGCTGGATCCCGACGGGCTGGAACGCGCGGCGGGCCTTGCACGGGCGGCGCTGGATCGCGGGGCCGACCTGTTCATCGTCAACAAGTTCGGCAAGCAGGAAGTCGAAGGGCGCGGCTTTCGCCCGCTGATCAGCGAGGCGCTGTCTTGCGGCATTCCGGTTCTTGTCGCAGTGAGCGCCGGCCATCTCGCCGAGTTCGAGGCCTATGCCGACGGCCTTGGCACCGCGCTGACACCGGATCTTGCGTCATTGCTGAGCTGGGCCGAAGCGCTAATACCCAGCGCGGCCCGCGCCTGACGGCGTGGTCTGGCGACGGACCCACCACGTCAACCGCTGTCTGCATCTGGCCTCGGGCAACGGGCGTGATTGCCCGGCGAAACCCTATGCGCGCGGGTCCAGCAGGCACAGAACCTCCGAGCAGTTCTCGATCCGCCCTTCGCAGCAATCCGCCAGCAAAAAGGTGATCAACGCGCTGACCGCGGACAGGTTGGCCGCGTAGTGGATTTCGCGCTGGTGCCGGGTCGCGGTCAGCAGGCCCGAGCGCTTCAGAATCCCCAGATGGCCCGACAGGGTCGAAGGCACGATGTTCAACTGCCGCGAGATCTCCAGCGCTGGCAGCCCGTCCGGGCCGACCCGTATCAACAGCCGGAACACCGCGATCCGCGAGGGTTGGGCAAGGGCTGCAAAAGCATCGATGGCGGTGTCCTGATCCATATTTCGTCAATGCCCGAATTAACGAAACTTGACAAGCTCCGAAACGTGACTTAGCCCGGACTGAATTCGGTGATTGCCGAAATGACGACGACACACCAACCGCAAGGACGACGTGCGAGGGGGCAGGCACGGCTGGCGATCAGGCGACACCCCCGCTGCGCCGGATCGAAGACCGCCCTTCGCGGCGGCATCAAACCCGCATCAGGAGGCCGACATGTCGGGCACGCAGATCACCTCCGAAATCGACCTGAGCGCACGGGGCAAACAGGCGGGATATCGGCGTGTGCCGCATTGCGGGCACCGTTCGGCCTATGGCTGGAGCTCGGTGCCAGTGGCGACGATCCGCAGCGGCGACGGACTGATCGTGGTGATGCTCAGCGGGGTTTATGACGATGGATATGCAGCGCAGATCGCCCTGTCCCGCCTGGCTCGCGACATGTCGCCAGAGCCGATCCGCGGCCACATCCTCCTGCTGGCGATGACAAACCTGCCCGCCACGCAGGCCGGGCTGCGGGTCTCGCTGCTGGACGATGGCAATCTGAACCGGCTGTTTCCCGGCGACGCCTCGGGCACGCCCACGTACATGACCGCCAATTGCCTCGAAAACACCCTGCTGCCGATGGCCGATTACATGATCGTTCTGCACCCGGGTGGCAGGTCGCTGTTCTATCCCGCCACGCTGCTGGGCGCGGTGGTCGGGATGGCCGCCATTCCCCGCGTCAAGATGCCGATAAGGGCCGCATTCTGGCGACCGTCATAACCGGCGGCAACATCGCCCCTGCCCGCTTTGCCGAGTTGCTCGGCGACCCCGTCACGCCTCAGAAACAGGACATTTGACCATGACCGATACACCTAATTCCGGCTCAGACGCCATGGGCGCGTTCGAGCGCTACCTGACGCTATGGGTCGCCCTTGCGATGATCGCCGGCATCGGGATCGGCACCGTCGCGCCGGGGCTGGTGTCTGCCATCGCCAGCGCCGAGATTGCTTCGATCAACCTTGTCGTCGCGGTGCTGATCTGGGCCATGGTCTATCCGATGATGGTCAGCGTCGATTTCGGCGCGGTGAAGGGCGTGGCCCGGCAACCCAAGGGGCTGATCGTCACGCTGGCGGTGAACTGGCTGATCAAGCCATTCACCATGGCCTTTCTTGCGGTGCTGTTCTTTGATCATGTGTTTGCCCCCTTCATCGCGCCCGAAGATGCCGCGCAATACATCGCCGGGCTGATCCTGCTCGGGGCCGCGCCCTGTACCGCGATGGTGTTCGTCTGGTCGCAACTGACCCGGGGCGATGCGACCTACACGCTGGTGCAGGTGTCGGTGAACGATCTGATCATGGTTGTCGCCTTCGCGCCGATCGTGGCGTTTCTTCTGGGCGTCACCGATATCGTCGTGCCGTGGGAAACGCTGGCGCTGGCCACCGTGCTTTATGTGGTTCTGCCTCTGCTGGCCGGGCTGGCCACCCGCCGCGTGCTGCGCAGCGCCGAGCGGATCGAGGCATACACCGCCCGCGTCAAGCCGTGGTCGGTGGTCGGCCTGATCCTGACCGTGGCGATCCTGTTCGGCCTGCAGGGAGAGACGATCCTGCAACACCCCTTTTTGATTGCGTTGATCGCGGTGCCGATCGTCATCCAGTCTTACGGCATCTTCGCGCTGGCTTATGGCGCGGCCTATGTCATGCGTGTGCCGCACCGCATCGCGGCGCCCTGCGCGATGATCGGCACCTCGAATTTCTTCGAACTGGCCGTCGCCGTCGCCATCAGCCTGTTCGGCCTGAATTCCGGCGCGGCGCTGGCAACGGTGGTCGGGGTGCTGGTCGAGGTGCCGGTGATGCTCTCGCTCGTCGCCTTCGCCAACCGCACCCGCGCCCGCTTCCCCGAGACATCCGCATGACCTTTGATTTCGGCGCAGCCATCGACCGGCGGCAGGTGCATCCGAAGGTGCCGGGGCAGGACGGCGCGGGGCTGTTTGCCGCCAGCGTCGCCGACATGGATTTCCGCCCGCCCCCGCCGGTCATACAGGCGCTGGCGGAGCGCCTCGCGCATGGGATGGTCGGCAATGAACCCGTGCCGGATGGGCTGCTGCCAGCGCTGAGCGGCTGCATGAAGACGCGCCGCGCTGCCGACCCGGCCGGACAACACCCGGCCCAGATGCACGACAGCACTATGATCCTGACCGAAAAAGGAACCCGAAATGAGTGACACGCCAAATCTGGACGAGGCCCATTTCCGCCCCATCGAGGCCGACCGGCTTGGGGCCTGCGATCCGGCGGCAAACCCGCCGAAGATCCTGCTGCTGTACGGCTCGCTGCGCGAGCGCTCGTTCAGCCGCCTGCTGAGCGAAGAGGCCGCCCGGGTGCTGACCCGCTTCGGCGCGCAGACCCGCTTCTTCAACCCCTCGGGCCTGCCGCTGCCGGATGATGCCGATGCCAGCCATCCCAAGGTGCAGGAATTGCGCGATCTGGTCACATGGTGCGATGGCATGGTCTGGTGTTCTCCGGAACGCCACGGCGCGATGACCGGCATCATGAAGGCGCAGATCGACTGGATCCCGCTGTCGCTGGGGGCGGTGCGCCCGACGCAGGGCAAGACGCTGGCGCTGATGCAGGTCAGCGGCGGCTCGCAAAGCTTCAACACCGTCAACCAGATGCGCATCCTCGGGCGCTGGATGCGGCTGATCACCATCCCCAACCAGTCCTCGACGCCCAAGGCGTTCCTTGAATTCGGCGAGGATGACCGGATGATGCCCTCGCCCTATTACGACCGGATGGTCGATGTGATGGAAGAGTTGATGAAATTCACCGTTCTGACCCGGGAACGGTCCGATTACCTCGTGGACCGCTATAGCGAGCGCAAGGAAACCGGCGAGGCGCTGATCGCGCGCGTCAACGCCAAAGCCGCCGGGATATAGGGATTTGCCAAGGGCGCGGCAAAGAATCCTTCTAAATAACCGGATTTCTGGTTATTTAGGGGGCATGACCCTCAGCAGCCCCCATGCCCGCGCCTTTGCCGCCCTTGGCCACGATGCCCGCCTGTCGATCTTTCGTCTGCTGGTAAAGGCCGGCGATCAGGGATTGCGGGTTGGCGATATCGGCCAGCATCTGGATCTTGCGCCCTCGACGCTGGCCCATCACCTGTCGACGCTGGTCAGCGCCGGGCTGGTCCTGCAGCACAAGCAGGGGCGCGAGGTGTTCAACAAGGTCGATTATCCGGCGATGCTGCGCGTGCAGGCGTTCCTGTCCGAAGAATGCTGCACCGGCGTCGCGCTGCGCCCGGGGCAGGACGCCGCATGAGCGCGCCGCGCCGGTCTTTTTGCGCCGGTACGGCTGTTGCGCCCCTGGCATCCGGCCTGATCCGATGACAGAGACGATCACCCTTGCCCCGGCGCCGCGATGGCCGGTGATCTCTGCGCTCGGCGTGGTGATGATCTTTACCTGGGGCAGCACCTATTACCTGATGGCCGTGCTGGCGGCACCGATCGCGCAGGACACCGGCTGGAGCCTTGAGGCGATCACCGGCGCGCTGTCGGCCGGGTTGCTGACGGCGGGCCTTGCCTCGCCCGCCACCGGGCGCGCCATCGCCGCTTATGGCGGGCGGCCGGTTCTGGCCTTTGGCTGCCTGTTGATTGCCATCGGCCTGTTGATCGTTGCGGCGGCAACGCAGATCTGGATGTTCTGGGCCGGCTGGCTGGTGCTGGGGTTCGGCATGGCGGCGGGGCTTTACGATCCGGCCTTTGCCGCGCTGGGGCGGCTTTATGGCCTCGAGGTCCGGGGCGCGATCACGCAGCTGACCCTCTGGGGCGGGTTTGCCAGCACGCTGTGCTGGCCGCTGTCGACCCTGTTGCTTGACACTTGGGGCTGGCGGGGCGTGGCGGTGGCCTACGCGGCGATCCATCTTTGCGGCACCCTGCCGCTGATCCTGCTGGCCATTCCCGCAGCCCCCGCCAGAGCCCGCCGCGACCACAGGCACAGCGCCCGGCTGCCAGATCTGAGCCGCAAAGAGCGCCGGATCTTTGCCCTGATGGCCGCAATGCTGATCCTCAATGGGTTGGTGGTCGTCAACATCGCGACATGGCTGTTCACCTTCCTTCAGGCCGAGGGCGTGAGCCTTGCGACAGCGGTTGCCCTTGGCACGTTGATCGGGCCGGCGCAGGTCGGCGCACGGGTGCTGGAGATGGCCGGGCGTGGGCGCCATCACCCGATCTGGACCTTGGCAGCGGCAACGATTGCCATTGCCGTCGGCCTGTGTCTGCTGGCGCTGGATCATCAGCTCGCTGGCGCGGCGCTGGTGATTTTCGGCGGCGGCAACGGGCTGTTTTCCATCGCGCGGGGGTCTTTTCCGCTGAGCGTTTTCGGGGCCGAGCGCTATCCGGCCCTCATGGGGCGTCTGGCGCGCCCATCGCTTGTCGCGCAGGCCGTGGCCCCGATGCTGGGGGCATGGATGATCGGCTGGTCGAGCCCGCAGGAAACGCTGATGCTCACCGCTGCGCTGGCGCTGGCGAATATCGCATTGCTGGCGATGATGTGGGGCGCGCTGCGGCAGAGATAAGACGCACGCACCCTCGCTGGTTGATCAGGATCAAGGCCCGCGACCCCTTTATATGCGCAGATTCGCATATAAAGGAGCGCCCATGATTGTGCCGACCCTCTCTGCCCTCGCCGAACCGACACGCCTCGCCGCCATACGGCGGCTCCGGGACGGGCAAGAGCATTGTGTCTGCGAATTGATGGATGCCCTTGGCGCCACCCAAAGTCGGATGTCGCGTCATATGCAGGTTCTGAAACAGGCCGGTCTGGTGGTGGACCGGCGCGATGCGCAATGGGTCCGCTACCGGTTGAACCCGGCTCTCAGCCCGGAACTTGCAAACCTTGTCGACGCGATTCTGATCGCGCAGGACAGTCTTGAAAGGAACGCCGCATGAGCGCCGAAACACATGCCCTGATGTCTCATCACAAAGCGCCCGACTGGCTCTGGTACGTGGGCGTGCCTGCGATTGGCGCTGCCCTGTATCTGCTCTACGGCCAGCTCAGCCCAATCGCCGAATGGATCACATCCTTGTTTCCTGTGGCGCGCGACAGCCACAGCGGCGAGGCGATTGCCTTTTTTGCCTATGACGTGCCCAAGGTGCTGCTGCTGCTGACCGGCATCGTCTTTGTCACCGGCGTGCTGCGCAGCTGGTTCAGCCCGGAAAAGACCCGCGCCATTCTCGCTGGCAAGAACGTGGTCTGGGGCTATCCGCTGGCCTCGTTTCTGGGCGTTCTGACGCCGTTCTGTTCGTGTTCTTCGGTGCCCTTGTTCATCGGCTTCGTCTCGGCGGGGATTCCGCTGGGCGTGACGTTTTCGTTTCTGATCGCCGGGCCGATGGTCGGTCCGGTGGGCCTTGGGCTGCTGTATGGTCTGGTCGGCTGGCAGATCGCGACGATCTATCTGGTGTTCGGCTTTACCATCGCCACCCTCGCGGGGTTCGTTCTTGGGCGGCTTGGGTTGGAACGGTATCTGCAAGACTGGGTGCGCGAGTTGAACGCCGGCCCCGTGGGCGATTTTCCCGAAGAGCGGCTGACGCTGGTGGACCGGCTGAAGATCGGTCTGGAGCAGGTGCGCGAGATCGTCGGCAAGGTCTGGATCTGGGTGCTGGCGGGCATCGGCATCGGCGCGGCGGTCCATGGCTATGTGCCCGAAGCGGTGATGCTGCGGATCATGGGCGGCGACGCCTGGTGGTCGGTGCCCGCTGCCGTCGTCGTGGGGGTGCCGATGTACACCAACGCGGCCGGTGTCATTCCCATCGTCGAGGCGCTTCTGGACAAGGGCGCGGCCCTTGGCACGACGCTGGCCTTCATGATGTCGGTGATCGCCCTGAGCCTGCCCGAGATGATCATCCTCAAACAGGTGCTGAAACTTCGCCTCATCGAGATTTTCATTGCCGTCGTGGCGGCTGGCATTCTGGCCACCGGCTATCTGTTCAACATCCTGCTCTGAAAGGTCACTGCGATGAAAACCGTCAAAATCTACGGCCCGGGCTGCAAACGCTGCGAGGCCACCGAAGCCATGATCAGGGACGCGGCCGCCCGGCTGGGCGTGAAGGTCACAGTGGAAAAGATCTCTGATGCGAAATCCATCGCCATGGCGGGCGTGATGTCCACGCCGGGGGTTTCGGTCGATGGCAAGCTGGTCCACGCGGGCGGATTGCCGGATGCGGCAAAGCTCGAAACCTGGCTGAGCGCATAAACCGCGCCCTGCCCTGCCGGTGCGCCCCTCCGGCGGTTGCCGCTGCGCGGCGCACCGGCAGGGTCGGCTTGCAACAGATGGAATGGGACCGATGCTTGAGTATCACGTCACCGCACGGCGGCTCGACAGCCACGGCTCTGAGGCCGAGGCCAAGCAGGCGCGGATCGTGCTCGACACTGACATGGCGGGCAGAGCCGACGCCTTCAACCCGGCCGAGATGCTGCTGGCCAGCCTTGCGGCCTGTCTTCTGAAGGGGGCCGAGCGGGTGACCCCGATGCTGGCATTCGACATGCGCGGCATCGAGATCAGCCTGCACGGCACCCGACAGGACAGCCCGCCAAAGATGCTGCGCATCGCCTATGACATCGTCGTGGAGACCGACGAGACCGACCAGCGCCTTGCCCTGCTGCACCGCAACCTGCGCAAATACGGCACGATCTCCAACACGCTGGCCGAGGCAACCGAGCTTGTCGGCACGATCCGGCGCAAGGCGTGACGCAAGCGAGGCGCCATCACCAGCGCCCGCGTCTGTAAGCCGACAGATGTCGTGGCTGGCCCCGCCGCTGATGCGATCCCCCTGCGCACACCGGGTATCGGCGCGGCTCATCCCCTGTGGGATGCTCTTCCGAGGCCTGTAAGGGAATTGGCTGGACCGCCCGGCGGATCGTGGGCGGCGGCGCTGATTCAGCCGTCCTTGTAATGATAGCTGTAGCCGTTCAGCGCGGGCGCACCGCCAAGATGGGCATAAAGAACTCTGGACCCTTCGGGAAAGACCCCTTTCCTCGTCAGATCGATCAAGCCCTGCATGGATTTGCCTTCATAGACCGGGTCGGTGATCATCGCCTCGGTGCGCGCCGCAAGCCGGATGGCCTCGTTGGTCTCGCTTGAGGGCACGCCATAGGCAGGATAGGCATAGTCGGGGTTGATGACGATTTCATCCTCGCGCAGCGCGCGCGCCAGCCCGACCAGCTCGGCGGTCCTGTCGACGATGCCGCGCACCTGCGCCCGGGTCTGATCAGGGGTGCCAGAGGCGTCGATGCCGATGACCCGATCGGCGCGATCCTGCGCCGCAAAGCCAACGATCATCCCGCCTTGCGTCGAGCCGGTGACCACGCAGACCACGATGTAGTCGAACTGGAAGCCAAGCTCCTGTTCCTGCTCGGCGACCTCTTCGGCGAACCCGACATAGCCAAGCGCGCCGAACTTGTGCACCGACGCCCCTGCCGGAATCGCATAGGGCTTGCCACCGGCCTCGCGGACCGACTGGATCGCGTCCTCCCAGCTTTTGCGGATGCCGATATCGAACCCGTCATCGACGAGGCGGCTGTCTGCGCCCATCAGCCGGGTCATCTGGATATTGCCGACCCGGTCATAGATCGCATCATGATGCGGCACCCAGCTTTCCTGAATCACCACGCATTTCATCCCCAGCTTGGCCGCCGTCGCCGCCACCATGCGGGTGTGGTTGGATTGCACCCCACCGATGGAAACCAGCGTGTCGGCCCCCTCGGCGATGGCATCGGACACGATATATTCCAGCTTGCGCAGCTTGTTGCCGCCCATCGCCAGCCCGGAATTGCAGTCTTCGCGCTTGGCGTAGATCTCGACCTTGCCGCCAAGCGCCTCGGTCAGGCGCGGCAGGTGTTCGATCGGCGTCTTGCCGTAGGTCAGCGGGTAGCGTGCGAATGGTTCAAGCATCGACATCGGGCGTCTCCAAAATGGGTGTCTGCCCTGACGGTAGCGAAAACCTATGGAAAGGTGCTTCCGAACTTGCCAGATTTTTTGCGCATCTGTATTAATTAAAGACCACGTAATCACCTACACCCGCAGAGACAGCATAAAAAACGGAAGATTCTTTCATGGGCGATCTGGACCGAATCGACATCAATATCCTGCGGGCCCTGCAAACCGACGGTCGTCTGAGCAATGCCGAGCTGGCGGTGCGGGTGAATGTCAGCCCGGCCACCTGTCATCGCCGGACCCAGCGGCTGTTCGAAGACGGGTTCATCACCGGCGTCCACGCCCAGATCGCGCCAGAGCCGGTCAACCTTGGATCGGTCGTCATGGTTGGCGTGGTTCTCGATCGCTCGACGCCGGAAAGCTTTGCGGCCTTCGAACAGGCGGTGATCGGGATGAAAGAGGTGCTTGATTGCAACCTCGTGGCGGGCGATTTCGACTACCTGCTGAAGATCCGCGTTCGGGACATGTCTGATTTCAACAAACTGCACGGCAAGCAGCTGATCGCCTTGCCGGGCGTGCGCCAGACCAGAACGTTTTTCGTGATGAAAGAGGTCAAGGACAACGCCCCCTTGCCGTTCTGACACGCCGATACAAATCTAGGCCACCGCGCCCGAAAACCACCCTGCGCTTGCGGGCCGCGCGCCATGCGGCCAGCCGCCCTTCTGCGATCTATAGACACTGCGACAAAACGTCCTACCTGCCCCTGCAAGCCCAGCAAAGACGCAGATCCAACGGAGGACCGCATGGCCAGGTTCGAACTCAACGGCAAAGAGGTGACGGTCGACGTCCCCGATGACACCCCCCTGCTCTGGGTGCTGCGGGACGAGCTGAAGATGACCGGCACCAAATTCGGCTGCGGCGTGGCGCAATGCGGGGCCTGTACCGTGATGCTCGACGGCATGACCCGGCGCAGCTGCGTCACCCCCATCGGCACCATCGACGGCAGCTCTGTCACCACCATCGAAGGCATCGACGGCCCCGAGGCGCAGGCCATTCAGGCGGCGTGGGAAAATCTCGACGTGCCGCAATGCGGCTGGTGCCAGTCCGGGCAGGTGATGAGCGCCACCGCGCTGCTGCTCGAAATCCCAAAACCCAGCGATGAAGATATCGACAATGCGATGGCCGGCAACATCTGCCGCTGCGCTACTTATGTGCGCATTCGCAAGGCGATCCACGACGCCGCCGACACGCTGGAGGGTTGAGCCATGACCAAGATGAACCGCAGGGGGTTTCTGGCCTCTTCCGCCGGGCTGGTGATCGGCCTGTCGCTGCCCATTGCCGCGCGCGCCCAGTCGGGCGCCGCCGCCGCGCTGTCCAGCGGGGCCGGCGGCGAGGCCAGCTTTGCGCCCAATGCCTTTGTGCGGGTGGCGCCCGATGACACCGTCACGGTGATGATCAAGCATATCGAATTCGGTCAGGGGCCCTATACCGGCCTGTCGACGCTGGTCGCCGAAGAAATGGATGCCGACTGGTCGCAGATGCGCGCCGAGGCCGCCCCCGCCAACAACGCGCTCTACAAGAACCTTGCCTTCGGCTTGCAGGGCACCGGCGGGTCGACCGCCATGGCCAACAGCTACATGCAGATGCGCAAGGCCGGGGCGGCGGCGCGGGCGATGCTGGTGGCTGCCGCTGCCGCCGACTGGGGCGTCGATGCGGCGGAAATCACCGTCTCGAAGGGCGTTGTCAGCCACGGCGACAAGACCGCCAGTTTCGGCGCGCTGGCCAATGCCGCCGCGCAAATGACCCCGCCCGAGGACCCGCCTGTCAAGACCGCCGATCAGTTCGTGCTGATCGGCACCGATCTGCCCAAGCTTGACACCGCGGCCAAGACTAATGGCACCGCGACCTTTACCATGGATCTGTACCGCGACGGCATGCAGACCGTCACCGTCGCCCACCCGCCAAAATTCGGCGGAACCGTCGCATCCTTCGATGCGGCAGAGGCGCTGAAGGTGCCCGGCGTCAGCGCGGTGCAGCAGATCCCGCAGGGAGTTGCGGTCTATGCCGCCTCGACCTATGCGGCGATCAAAGGGCGCAACGGGCTGCGCATCGACTGGGACGACAGCGCCGCCGAGACCCGATCGAGCGATGAGATCTACGCCGCCTTTTCGGAAATCGCCGCCGAGGGGGGCAAGGATGCCGAACTGATCGGCAATGGCGCGGCCGGTATCGACGGCGCGGCGCAGATCATCGAGGCGGAGTTCCGCTTTCCCTATCTTGCCCACGCCCCGATGGAGCCGCTCGACGGGGTGATCGAACTGCGCGAGGACGGGGCCGAGGTCTGGATGGGCTCGCAATTCCCGGCGCTCGACCTGCCCGCCGTGGCGGGCGTGCTGGGCCTTGATGCCTCGGCCGTGGCGGTGAACGTGATGCTGGCGGGCGGCAGCTTTGGCCGGCGCGCGCAGGACACCGCGCATTTCGCCGCCGAACTGGCCGAGGTCGCCAAGGCCGCCGGTCCCGGCGCATACAAGCTGGTCTGGACCCGCGAAGACGATCTGGCGGGCGGCTATTACCGCCCCCTCACCGTACACCGGATGCGCGCCGGGCTGGCCGAAGACGGCACGCTGCTGGGATGGGAAGACGTGATCGCCAACCAGTCGATCATGGCGGGCGGCCCGATGGCGCAGATGATGCAGGACGGCATGGACCCGACCGCCTATGAGGGCGCAACCAAGATGCCCTATGATATGCGCCATGCGCGCATCGGCTGGGCGCAGGTGGACAGCCCGGTGTCGGTGCTGTGGTGGCGCTCCGTCGGGCATTCGCACACCGGCTACGCCACCGAGGTGTTTCTGGACATGGTGCTGGAGGCGCAGGGCAAGGACCCGGTGCAGGGGCGGCTTGAGCTGATGAAACCCGAAGCGGGGCGCGATCGCGCGGTGCTGGAAAAGGTGGCGCAGATGGCGGGCTGGGACGGCACCAAGGTCAGGGATGGCAAGGGCTACGGCGTCGCGCTGCATGAAAGCTTTGAGACCTATGTCGCCCAGATCGCCGAGGTCGAGGATCGCGGCGGCATGCCGCACGTCACCCGCGTCTGGTGCGCCGTCGATTGCGGCGTTGCGGTCAATCCCAACGTGATCCGCGCGCAGATGGAAGGCGGCATCGGCTTTGGCATCGGCAGCGTGCTGTTCGACGAGATCACGCTGGCACCGGGCGGCACGGTGATGCAGTCGAATTTCGACACGTACCGCATGTTGCGCATTCACGAGATGCCCGAAGTGATGGTCGAGATCATCGCCTCGGACGCCGATCCCACCGGCGTGGGAGAGCCGGGCCTGCCGCCCATCGGCCCGGCCATCGCCAATGCATGGCGCGCCCTGAGCGGCACCAATGTCACCACCCTGCCCTTCGCCAAAGCCGGAGTCTGAGCCATGAAGAAGATCCTGATCGCGGCGCTGCTTTGCGGTGCGCCCGCGCTTGCCGACACGGTGGACGGGCTGCGCACCCCCGATGAATTCGCCGGCATCGAGTCCGAGGCCGACCGCTCGGTCGCGCTGTTCGAGGAAATGCTGGTGGTGATCGAACACCCGCGCTGCATGAATTGCCACCCGGTCGACAATTCGCCCCGGCAAGGCATGCAGATGCAGATGCACCAGCCCCCCGTGGTGCGCGGCGTGGCGGATTTCGGCGCGCCGGGGATGCGCTGCACCACCTGCCACGGCTCCGAGAACGTCGCCTTTGCAACCGGCAGCGGCTCGATCCCCGGCCATTCGCCGTGGCAGCTGGCCCCGCTCAGCATGGGCTGGATCGGCAAGAGCGCGGCCGAGATCTGCGCCCAGCTCAAAGACCCCGAACGCAACGGCGGCAAGACCCTTGCGGATCTGCACGAGCACAACGCCGAAGACGGGCTGGTCGGCTGGGGCTGGCATCCGGGCGACGGGCGCGAGCCGGTGCCCGGCACGCAAGAGATATTCGGACAGCTGACGCAGGCATGGATCGACACCGGCGCCGCCTGCCCGGCGGGCTGACCCCGCAGCATACCCCCTTGCCCAAGCCGGGCAAGGCTGATCTTCGCGCTATGCCTCAGGGCGGTCAGGCGCGTCTGGCGCTTGAAGGCGGGCCGCGCGCGCTGATCCTGATTTGCCCGGATCGGCGGCTGGTTCCGGCGGGCTTTGCGCGCTATGGCTGAGCGACGCATCGCTGCAAAGGACAGTCAGCCGCATGTTATTCCTCACGATCTGGCCGCTTTTCGCGTTGATCTGCCTTGGCTTCGCGCTGGCCGCGCGCGGCTTTCCGGCAGAGACGTTCTGGCCCGCCGCCGAACGGCTCAACTATTTCGTGCTGTTCCCGGCGCTGCTGGTGTCGAGCCTTGCCAATGCCCCGGTAAACGATCCGGCGCTGCTGCGCCTTGGGGGGGCGGCGATCGCCACGATCTGCGCCGCCGCCGCGCTGCTGTGGGGGCTGCGCCTGCTGCGCCCGCTGCCCGCCGCGCGCTTTGGCCCGGCGCTTCAGGGCATCGTGCGGTTCAACACCTATCTGGCGCTGTCGCTGCTGGCGCTGCTGGGCGGGCCGGACGCGCTTGAGCGGGCGGCGATCTATCTTGCGCTGGCGGTGCCGCTGGTCAACGTGCTGTCGATCCTTGCGCTGAGCGAGGGCAGCGCCGCGCGCCACCCGCTGCGCCTTGCGGCGACGATGCTGCGCAACCCGCTGATCCTTGCCTGCCTTGTCGGCTTTGCGCTGGCGCTGAGCGGCATCGGGCTGCCATTTGGCACGCAAAGCCTGCTGAAACTGCTGGGTCAGGGCAGCCTGCCGCTGGGGTTGCTCTGCGTTGGCGCGGCGCTGAACCTGCCAGCTCTGCGGCGCAATCTGTCGGCGCTCGCCGGGGCGGGGGCCGCGCGGCTGTTGCTGATGCCGGGGCTGGCGGCAGTCGTTGGCCATGCCTTTGCCCTGCCCCGGACCGAGCTTTTGGTGTTGATCGTGTTTTCTGCCGTGCCCACCGCGCCAACCGCTTACGTGCTGACCCGGCAGTTGCGCGGCGATGGGCCGCTGATGGCCGGGATCGTCACCGCCCAGACCCTTGCGGCGCTGGCCAGCCTGCCGCTGGTGCTTTGGCTGGTCAGGGCCTTGGCGGGATAAGCCGGGGCGCTAGGCCCCGCTCACCCGCCAGATGACATCGCCAACATCGTCGGCCATCAGCAGCGAGGCCTTGTCCGGCCCGATGGTGACGCCGACGGGGCGGCCATAGGCGGTCTTTTCGTCTTCCGACAGGAAGCCGGACAGGATGTCGCGCGCTGGCCCGCTGGGGGCGCCGTTTTCGAAGGGCACAAAGATCAGCTTGTAGCCGCTCAGCTTCGAGCGGTTCCACGACCCGTGCTGGCCAATCACCATGCCATCGCCAAACCCCGGCAAGGTGCCCGCCGGCATCCAGCACAGCCCGAGCGACGCGGTGTGCCCGCCAAGCGCATAATCGGGGGTGATGGCGCGCGCCACCAGCGCGGCGTCCTGCGGCACCCGGTCATCGACCGTCTGGCCCCAGTAGCAATAGGGCCAGCCGTAAAAGCCGCCCTCCTGCACCGAGGTCAGGTAGTCGGGCGGCGTTTCGTCGCCCAGCCCGTCGCGTTCGTTGACCACCGTCCAGAGCGCGCCGGTGGTCGGCTCCCACGCCATGCCGACGGCGTTGCGCAGCCCCGAGGCAAAGATCCGCGCCTCGCCGCTTGCCACGTCCAGCTCCCAGATCGCGGCGCGGCCCTCTTCGGCCTCCATCCCGTGATCGCCGATATTCGACAGCGATCCGACCCCGGCATAGATCCGGCTGCCATCGGGCGAGGCCAGCAGGCTGCGCGTCCAGTGCCCACCCGGTTTGAAATCCACCAGCTTGCGCCCGCTGCCCTGCAACGAGGTCGCCCCCGCAACATGGTCGAAGACCACGATGCCGTCGGTGTTGCCAAGGTAGAATTTATCCCCCACCAGCGCCATGCCAAAGGGCTGGCTCTGGTTCTCGACAAAGACCTCGCGCTGCTCGGCCACGCCATCGCCATCGGCGTCGCGCCACAGGCTGACGCGGTTGGCGCTGACCCCGATGGCCTTGACGCGGCGCATGGTCGCCTGCGCCGCGTGATCCATCAGCTTGCGCGGCGGGCGGGCCTCTCCCTTGGATTCCGCCACCAGCACATCGCCGTTGGGCAGGACCTCGATCCAGCGCGGATGGTCCAGCCCACTGGCAAAGGCATTGACCTTCAGCCCCGGCGCGCAGGTCGGAACATGGCCGTCTTCCCAGCCTTTGGCGGTGGGCATCTTCAGCGTCATGATGCCCTGTTTGCGGGCCTCGGGGATTTGCGGGGCCGTGCCCACGGCCTGATGGGCGGGTGCGCCAATGCGGCGGGCAAGCGCCACGGCGCCGCCCACCAATGCGGTCGCTTTCGCAATAAGTTCCATGTCTGGCCTCCGGTGTGATCTGGCGCGACCGTAACGGGTCTGGTTTGCCCGCAACAGGGCAATCTTCTGCCCGCCTAGAAGGCCAGAAGATTGTCGCGCAGCGTGGCGTGTTCGTAGTTTTTGCGCACCAGCCCGCGGCGCTGCAACGCCGGCACCAGCCCATCGGTGATCCCCGCCAGCGAGCGGCGCGACAGATCGCCCAGCGTGATCAGGAAGCCATCGCCGCCAGCGGTCTGCATCACCTCTTCCATCTGCGCGGCGACGCTGTCGGGCGTGCCGACCAGATCGACGCCATAGCCTTTGCTGGCGGTATCGAGCACCGCTTCGCGCAGCGTCCGCGCCCCTGCCCGTTCAAGGAATTGCTTCAGACTGCTCTGGTGGCCGTTGGTTGTCAGCTCGCCCACCGGCTGGTCGAGATCGAATTCCGAAAAGTCGATGTTGATGGTCCAGCCCAGCCGGGCAAGGCGCATATCCATGTTCTGTTCCGCCTCGATCCGGCGCTGGTCGGCCTTCCAGCGGGCCATCTCCTCGGTTTCCTCGACGATGGGCGAGATCAGGAACAGCACCTTGCAGCTGTCCGGGTCGCGCCCGTTCTGCACCATCTGCGCGCGGACCTGATCGCGATAGGCGCGCATGTTCTCGGCCCCGTGGGGCGCGGCGACGATGGTATCGGCATGGCGCGCCGCAAACTCGATGCCCATCTTCGAGCCGCCCGCCTGCGCGATGACCGGGCGCTCCTGCACTGTCGGGCCGGAATTGAGCGGCCCGCGCGAGGCATAGTATTCGCCCTGAAAATCGATGGTATTGACCTTGGCCGGATCGAACAGCTGGCCCTGATCCTCGCCCGGCACCAGCCCGCCGACCTGCGCGCCCGGCGCCCAGCTGCCCCAAAGCCCCTTAACGATCTGCGCGTATTCCTCGGCCATGACATAGCGCTGATCATGTTCGGGCATCGCCGGCATGCCAAAATTCTGCGCCGCGAAATCCGAAGAGCCGGTGACCATGTTCCACCCGGCCCGCCCGCCGGAAATCTGGTCGAGCGTGCCGGTGATGCGCGCCGTCAGGTAAGGGTGATAGGCAAAGGTCGACAGCGTCGGCACGATCCCCAGCCGCGAGGTGTCCGCCGCCAGCAACGTCGCCACCACCGAGGGTTCCTGACGCGGGATGCACAGCCCGGTTTTCAGGAACAGATCGCGCGAGCCCTGCCAGTTCTCGCCCACATAGATCGAATCCTCGATCAGCAGGTAATCGAAACAGGCCCGTTCCAGCCCCTGCGCCAGCTCCTTGAAAAAGCTGGCGCTCTGCCAGTCCTGCCCGATGGTGCCGATGAAGGGCGCGCCCCAGGCATGGACGCTGGATCCCTGCAGGAAATACGACAGGTGAAACGGGTTCGGCATAGTCAATCCTTTGCGGCAAGGCGATCCGGGGGCTGAGCCCGCGCAATCATCCACAGTTGGGTGATCGCGAATGGGCGGACCAGCCAGACCGGGCGCAAAAAACCTTGATCCCGCAAATATCACCGATGCGAAAATTCGCAGATCTGACAAACTGCGCCGATTTCCTGTGCAGCTCGCAAATCCGGGGCCGACCAGCGCCCGCCCCGGCGCGGTTGTTCAGAAGGAACTGCGCGTCATCCGGTCCAGCACGCGGCGGCCAAACAGGCTTGCGGTCAGATCGCAGAGCAGCTTGGCGGTCTTGCCGCGCTCGTCAAGGAACGGGTTCAGCTCGACCAGATCCAGCGAGGTGACAAGGCCGCTGTCGCAAAGCGTCTCCATGATCAGATGCGCCTCGCGAAAGGTGGCGCCGCCGGGCACCGTGGTGCCGACGGCGGGCGCAATCGCGGGGTCGAGGAAATCCACGTCGAACGAGACGTGCAGCATCGCGCCTGCGGCCTGCACCCGCGCCAGAAAGGCGCGCAGCGGCACCAGCACGCCGGTCTCGTCGATGGCGCGCATGTCATGCACCTCGAGCCCAATGTCGGTGATGCGCGCGCGCTCGGCGCCATCGACCGAGCGAATGCCCATCATGCAGACGTTGCGCGGATCGACGGCGGCCTGCAGCGGCGGATAGCCCTCGCAGCCCGGCTGGCCGGTGAAATAGGCCACCGGCGTGCCGTGCAGATTGCCGCTTTGCGAGGTCTCGAGCGTGTGCAGATCGGGATGCGCGTCAAGCCAGAGCACGAACAGCGGGCGCCCCTGATCCTGCGCGCGCCGCGCCATCGCCGGAACGGTTCCCGCCGACAACGAATGATCGCCGCCCATGAAGATCGGCAGATCGCCCGCCTGCCCCGCGTCATAGGCCGCCTGCGTCAAGACCTCGATCCAGGCGGAGGTTTCCGCCAGATGGTGCAGCGCCGGATTGGCATGGGCCTGCGGCTCTTGCGGGGCGATGCTGACATCCCCCAGATCGCTGACCTGCCATCCAAGCGCGGCCAGATCCTCGGCGAGCCCGGCGGTGCGCAGGCTGGCCGGCCCCATCAGGCAGCCACGTTGCGATGCGCCGGTCTCGATCGGCGCGCCAAGAAGGGCACAGGTCTGGGACATTGGAGGATTCCTTATTCTTTGCTTCGCCGGGGCCGTCGGCCCTGAGACATGGATGCACGGCGGGGCCGCATGGGTAAAGGTGCCGATCGCCGCTTTCCCGCGCCGCCCGTCGGGAATCATCCACAGGGCGGATCGGGCTGTTGCGGCCCAAGCTGACCGGGCGATTGCCTGCGGGCCAAACTGGGCGCCGGGGCGTCAAAATCGGGCAGAATCGCGGTTTTTCCATGGAATACAACCGGCTACCCGACGGCGCAAAGCCATTGCCTAAGCTTTCGTTCGATCCTGCGTCCGCTTGGGATCAAGAAAATTGTTGTGGATCCAACTCTTGCGTGCAATTAACTTTATCGACGCAAAAACGCGCCAGACGCGCCGTTACGCGTCGATATGAAGACGGTCCGACAAGAGGCCACAAGAGGCAAGAGCAGCATGACCTCGACCGAGACGAATATCGGCGGAAATTCCGTCGCCCATTCGATTTCCGCGAACGCCGAGCGCCTGTCTCTGGCGCTCAACGATCACATGCGCAACAGCTTCCGACCCGAAAGCCGCAAGACCCTGCGCCGGTTCAGCGCCGCCGAAGTGTCCGAGCTGACCGGCATCAGCATGTCGAACCTGCGCACCCGGCATCAGGATGGCGATTTCCCCGAGGTCGAGACCGACAGCCGCGGCCGTCGCTCTTATACCGCCGAAGAGATCGACCAGATCCGTCATATCATGGCCCGCACCGGTCGCAACGGCGACACCTACCTGCCGGGCCGCCGTGATGGCGACAAGATGCAGATCATCAGCATCGTGAATTTCAAGGGCGGCTCGTCGAAAACCACCAGCGCGATCCATCTTGCGCAGCGCTACGCCCTGCGCGGCTATCGCGTTCTGGCACTAGATATGGACCCGCAGGCCAGCCTGACCACCATGTTTGGGTACCGGCCCGAAATCGAATTCGCCGAGGGCGGCACGATCTATGACGCGCTGCGCTACGAAGACCCCCTGCCCCTGAGCGAGATTATCCGCAGAACCTATTTCCACAAGCTTGATCTGGCCCCCGCCGGGCTGATGCTGTCGGAATACGAAACCGAAACCGCCTATGCGCTGCAACATCGTATCGAGCCGCCGTTTACCCAGCGGCTCGCCGTCGCGCTGGACGAGATCGAAGACGACTACGACCTCGTGATCATCGACTGCCCGCCGCAGCTGGGCTTTACCACCATGTCGGCGCTGCTGGCCTCGACCGGGCTGCTGATCACCGTGGTGCCCTCGATGCTCGACGTCGCCTCGATGGCGCAGTTCCTCGAAATGGCGGGCGAGACGATTCGCGCGCTCGAAGACGCGGCCGGGACGATCGATTGGGATTTTCTAAAGTTTCTCGTTGCACGCTACGAGCCGACCGATGTGCCGCAATCGCAGATGGCCGGGTTCCTGCGCTCGATCCTACTCGACCAGGTGCTCAACGCGCCGATGCTGAAATCCACCGCGATTTCGGACGCGGGCATGACGCAACAGACGATCTATGAAATCGACCCCGGGCAGGTTGTCCGCAAGACGCTTGAGCGCATTCTCGAAAGCGTAAACGGGGTCGCCGATGAATTCGAGGCCACGATTCAGGCCGCATGGGGACGGGGTACCGACTGATGGCACGACGCAACCTGTTTCAGCCCCCTCCCCCGCCGAGCGATCAGCCCGCCCCGGCAAAGCCGCGCTTTCCCGAGACCGGCACCATGAGCGGCGTGCGCTCGACGCTCAAGGATCTGTCGAGCAACGCCGTGCGTGAACTCGACCCCGATTTGATCGACGATGGTGGCCCCAGCGACCGGCTTGCATTTGGCGAGGCCGAGGTCGATGCGCTGGCCGCGTCGATCCGCGCCCATGGCCAGCAGGTGCCGATCATGGTGCGCCCGCTGCCCGATCAGCCCGGACGTTTCCGCGTGGTCTATGGGCGGCGGCGTCTGCGGGCGTTGCGGGGGCTGGGACTCAAGGCCAAGGCGCTGGTCCGCTCGCTCTCCGACGAAGAAGCCATTCTTGCGCAAGGCCATGAGAACAGCCAGCGGCTTGACCCGTCCTTCATCGAAAAGGCGCTGTTCATCCGCGAGCTGTCCGATGCGGGCTATGCGCCGGAGATCGTGATGGATGCGCTGGCCGTCGACAAACCGATGCTGTCGCGCATGAACAAGGTGGCGCGGCATATTCCGGCGGCGGTCATCCAGCGGGTTGGCCCGGCGCATGGAATTGGCCGGCGGCGCTGGGAAGACATAGCGGATGCGGTGCGCGATGGCGACATCGACCTTGTTGCCCTGACGGCGCCGATGCCCTTCGACACGGTCGCATCTTCGGATGCGCGTTTTGAGATGCTCGCAGCTGCCGTGGCAGGGCGCCAACAGAAACCGCCGCGCGCCTCGGGCGCAACCCCCGTCATCCACAGCGATGGCACCAGAATCGCCGAGCTTCGCAGCACCGCCCGTGCCCTGACGCTGAAGCTGTCGCGCAGCGATGCGCCGGGCTTTGCCGATTGGCTGGAAGCCAATGCCGAAGACGAGCTGTCGCGGCTGTATGACATCTGGTCGTCGCAGCGCGACTGACCGGACATTCCCTAGAAACCCAGAAAAAGGAGCACGACGCAGCCCGGAAAAGAAAGAGCCCCCCAAAGTTTCCCTTGGAGAGCCCGATCTGTGCTTTGCACCCTCAGATCTAACAGCTTCTCCGCCACAGTCAACACCGGCCGATTCGGTCGGGTGTCTTTTTGCGTCTTTTCGTTGAAAAAGTACGTTGGGGGTCATCCGAATTTTTGGATGCCGTGATTAAGCGATGGCATTTACCGAAATCTCCGCGCCACATCGGCAGCGGCAACAAGAGCTGTTGTCCACGGACAACCTTCCAGAGCGGCATGTCGTCATGTCGGTGCTACGGCGTGCCGCATCGCTAATCGGCCTCAAGCCCCCTGCCCTTGCGACGCTGGACGCGCTGCTGTCTTGCCTTCCGCCGAAGCGGCACCATCACACGGTGTTCGCCTCCAATGAAACGCTGGTGGCGCGGCGCAACGGTGTCACAGACCGGACGATCCGCCGTCACGTGGCGCTGCTGATCGAGGCCGGGCTGATGGTTCGACGCGACAGCGCCAACCGCAAACGCTTTGTCAAACGCAGTCGCAGCGAAGGGCTTTGCCTGCGCTTTGGCTTCGATCTGTCACCGCTTTACGCGCGCTTCGCGGAACTTGCGGAACTGGCAGCGCAGGCAGATGCGCTTGGCGAACGTCTAGCGCTGCTGAAGACCCGCCTGCGCGCGCTTTCGGCGCGCCGCCTTGCCGCCGATCCGGATGATGCGCTGGCCAGCGAGATGCTGCGCGCCCTGCGCCGCAAGCTGAGCGAATCCGACTGCGAAATGCTTCTGGCGCGGCTTGGACAACCCTGTGAACATATCCTCGAAACCGATGTGGCAGCGCCGCAGATGTCCGCCAGCGACAGCCAAAATGTCCGCCACCATCAGAGCTCAAATAAAGAACTTATTGATAAGACCGATCCGATCGATGTTCCTGACGTGCTCGACGCGTGCCCTGAAGCGACGCTATACGCCCAAGCGCCGATCACCACCGACCGTGATCTTGTACGCCACGGGAGGTTGCTTGCACCGATGCTTGGCATTGACCCAACAATCTATGCCAAAGCCGAACGGACGGCTGGGGCTGGTTGCGCTGCAATTGCGACGCTGTCGATTTTGCAACTTGGCGACAAGGTCCGATCGGCTGGCGCTTACTTCTATCGGCTATTGCTTGGGAAACCCGAAGACAGGTTCGACCCCTCGGCATTGCTGCGCCATGTGCGCAACGTCAGTCCTCCGCGGACAACATCAGCGGCACAAACGCAGGACCAAGCCTTTAGCGTTGTCCGCGGACAAAGTTCCGGGGCTGGCATCTCTCTGCAGACCTGTTGAGATCCTTCCCAGTGCAGGTAGGCCGTCACGGGCATCAAAGTAAAAAGCTGCTATATCGAAGGCGACTCGGTAGGGCGAGGTCTTGCTCGCGTAAGATACGCGTGATCTTGTCATCCGTCAGGTGCACCCAACCTGCGACCCGGCACGGGTCGATCTTGGGCTGAAGGTCGGGCACATCTTAGTGATACCGCCCTTCCGCCCTTCCGCCCTTCCGCCCTTCCGCCCTTCCGCCAAAGCCGTCGGGCAAAGCTGATCCGTATCAAGCACGAGATTGATCCCCGCATCGAGCTTGAGTTCAAGACAATCAGACGACTGCAAGAAGCTCACGCCGGAACGCTCAGTTTCAAATCTGAACCATTTCGCGGGAAGCCCCGCTCAGCGATCCCGGCGTCGCTGGCGCTGCTGCGCGCGCGGACGGGGTCGACTTGTCTAGCGGTGGTTCTTAAACCGGCCGAACTGCAGAAGCTCACGCCGCCCGCATCGTTGCCATGGTGCAGAAGATCGACGCAGATCACGACGGGCGTCTGGGGTTCGGCCCAAGCTGGCGTCACTTCCTTACTATGGCGCAGCAGGCCATCGCGCATGACCTGACGGGCAGGGTGGTCATCGGCCATATCACCAGACGGTCGATGTTGTCCCCGGACAATTTGGCGCAACGCGCTGCGCTACGCGGCCTGCCGGGGCGGCGATCATCGCGTGTCCCGTCGCATGTGTGCCAATCTGACGGGCGGGGCTGCACAGCGGCATCCGATAAAGGGGCAACCCCTCGCTCGCCCCGGGGCAATTGCTCGCCTCCGCGCATGGTGACGTTTATCAGCAATGCCGTGCGGCTGTGCCGGTCAGAACAGCTATTGGCTGCTTGTGCAATGTTCCGCGATGATCGTTGCAAATTCTGACACATCGCGCCGGGGGGGGCGGGATTGGAAAATCTGTCGATCTGACGTTGCCGCCCATTGGCAGCGCTGCCGCGAGGATGGCCGGCATCGCGCGCCCGCACTGAGGGCAGGGCTTTGAGGCCGCCGGGCCTTGCGCGGCCTCAGCCGTCGGTCTTCAGAAGGTCGGTCAGGGTGATGAAGGAAGACGCCACATGTTCGCGCATCTTCAGGCGGGTGGTTTCGCCATCGCCTTGCAGGATCGCTTCGGCGATGGCGGCATGTTCGCGCCGGGAGCTGTCCAGCCGCCGGCCATCAAGCGCAAAGTTGCGCGACCGCCAGACCTGTGTGCGCAGCGTCAGTTCCGCGTGGCTGGCGGAGAGCGTGGCGTTATGGGCACCCTGATTGATCTGCGCGTGAAAGCGCCGGTTGATCTCGGCGTAGGTCTGGGCGTCATCGCCGCAGGCGCGGCCTTCCTCAAGGATCGCCTGAAGCTGCCTGCGCTGAATTTCCGTCATCCGCCGCGCCGCAAGCGCCGCGATGGCGGATTCGATTTCACCCACTGCCTCGAACAGATCCTGCAGATCGCTCGCCTGCATCTTGCGCACGAAAAAGGCGCGCCTTGGACCGCGCTCGGCAAAATTCGCCTGTTCCAGCCGGTGTAGGGCCTCGCGAATGGGCGTGCGCGAAACATGGAACCGTTCGGCCAGCGTGACCTCCGCCAGCTGCTCACCGGGGGCAAAGGTGCCCGATGCGATCCCGTCAATCAGCAGATCGTATATATTTTGGGCAGTTCTTTCGCTCATGCCGATATCATCCCTAAATGTACCCTTTTACCTTGTTACTGTATACATATCGGGTCAACTTGTTTTTCAGTGAGGCGATAGGGGCAGAAACCCAGATCGCCCGCTTTACAGGAACGGACAGAGCGGAACGCCGCCGGAAGCGACTCTTCGAAAGAAGTGAACAGGCCAACAGGAGTGACAACGGACTATGACCAAGATCGACCACAAGAAAATTCTCGCAGAACGGATGTCTGCCCGGCTCGGGCGCCGCGCCGTTCTCAAGGGCCTTGGCGCGGGCATTCTTGCCGCAACTGCCGGCGGTGCCTTTCCCAACGTTGCCAAGGCGCAGCAATCGGGCCATCTGAAGATCGCCTCGGTCAAGGTGATCGACACGCTCGATCCGCATTTCACCGGCTTCCTGTCGGCGATCCAGATCATCAACAACATCCACAATGGGCTGCTCAAGATCAGCTATGACGGCAGCCAGGTGACGTTCGAGCCGGATCTGGCCGAAAGCTGGGATCTCGAAGACGAGGTGACCCATGTCTTCAAGCTGCGCGACGGAGTGAAGTTCCACGACGGCACGCCCTGCGACGCCGAGGCGGTGAAATTCTCGCTGCTGCGCGTGAAAGAGGGTGAGCCTGCCTCGCCGCACGCGTGGAAGCTGGCGCTGCTCGACAGCATCGAGGTGGTCGATCCGCTGACCATCAAGCTGACCTTTTCGGAACCCTATGCCTTCCTGCCGGTGGCGCTCAATGGGTCAACGGGCCGCGCGGGCACCATCGTCTCGCCCGCTGCCGTGCAGAAATACGGCGCCGACTACGGGCGCAACCCGGTCGGCACCGGGCCGTTCAAGTTCGTCTCGTGGCGCGACAATGACGCCATCGAGCTGGAGGCCAACACCGAGTATTTCGAAGCCGGGCTGCCGAAGCTGGAAAAGGTCACCTTCGTGCTGATGCGCGAAGCCTCGACGGCGCTGGCGGCGCTGATGTCAGGCCAGATCCACGGCATGACCGATTGCCCGATGCAGCTGGTCGATCAGGTCGATGCCTTCCCGAACGCCACGCTTTATGGCGAGATCGAGGGCAACTACACCTATGTCGGCATGAACTGCCAGCGCGCGCCGTTTGATGACGTCAACCTGCGCCGCGCCGTGGCTTGGGCGCTGAACCGCGACACGCTGGTCAAGCAGGCCTATTTCGGGCGTGCCCAGCAGGCCTATACCCCGATCTCCCCGCCGATGACCGGTTATTTCGACCCCAACATCGCGACCTCGGGCCGCGGCCAGTGGTTCGATCTGGACAAGGCCAAGGAATTCCGCGCCAAGGCCGCCAATCAGGGTGAAATCGAAGTCACCTATATGATGGCCGAACGTGGCCCCGTGGGCACCCGCATCGCGCAGACCGTTGCGCCGATGCTGGCCGAGATCGGCATCAAGGCCAATCTCGAACTGGTCGAACCCGCCTCCTGGGTGCAGCGCCGCAACGGCGGCGATTTCGATCTGTACGATTTCGAATGGGTGGCCGACCTCGACCCCGAGGAAACGCTGTATCCGGAATGGAAATCGGACGGGGCGTGGAACTTCTGCCGCTGGGTCAACACCGACTTCGATGACCTGTGCAAGCAGGCCAGCACCGAGCTGGACGTGGCCGCCCGCGCCGCGCTGTATCACCGCGCCGAAGACCTTCTGATGGATGAAGCGCCCTGCGCGATGATGGCGCATATGCCGATCTACAAGGTGTTCTCGAACGAGGTGAAAGGGTTCAACTACATCCCCGCCGACCTTGTGAACCTGCACACGGTGAGCCTCGGCTGATGATACGACAGGCTTTCGGCAAGGTCGGGCAGACGCTCGTCGTTTTGTTCATCGTCTCGTTTGCCAGCTTCGGGTTGCTGAAGCTGGCGCCGGGCGATCCGATCCAGATCATGCTGGGCTCGGAATACTCGCCGGAAGCCTATGCCGCGCTTTCGGCACAGCTGGGTCTGGATCAACCGTTCCTGACCCAGTACCTCGACTGGGCGAAAAACTTTGTGCAGGGCGACTGGGGCACCAGCTACGTCGCCCGCACCGACATCTTCACCTACGGTTTCCTCGAAGCTCTGCCGGTGACATTGACGCTGGCGAGCTTTTCGCTGGCCTTCGCGATCCTGATCGGGGTGCCGCTCGGGGTGCTCTCGGCGGTGAAGAAAGACACGATCTTTGATGCGGGCGCGGCGGTGTTCGCGCTGACCGGCACGGCGTTCCCGTCGTTTCTGCTGGGCATCCTGCTGATCTGGTTCTTTGGCGTCAAACTGGGGCTGTTCCCGGTCATGGGCTATGTCAGCCCGTGGCAGGATTTCTGGGGCGGCATCTATCACATGATCCTGCCGGCGCTGACCCTGTCGACCTATTTCATCGCGATGATCACCCGGTTGACCCGCGCCACGCTGATCGAGGTGCTGGCCCAGCCCTATATCGCCGCGGCGCGTGCACGCGGCGAGCCGGGCTGGCGGGTGATCTGGGTACATGGCGTGCGCAACATCGCACTGCCGCTGGTCACCATTCTGGGGCTGCAACTGGGCACATTGCTGCAAGGCACGGTGCTGACCGAAACCGTGTTCAACCTGCCGGGGATCGGGCAGATGCTGACCTCGGCAGTGCTGGGGCGCGAATATGGCGTGGTGCAGGCCGGCGTGATGATGACCGCGACGCTGTTCATCGTGGTCAACCTGCTGGTCGATCTGTCCTACCCGTTCCTTGATCCGCGACTGAGAGACCGCAAATGACCCTGGTGGAACCCGCACGGCGGGGCGCGCGCTCGATCTTCCTGCGCCGCCCGTTCTTTACCCTCGCGCTGCTGGTGGCGGTGGGCTACGTCCTCGCCGCGATCTTTGCGCCCCTTGTTGCGCCCTACGATCCGGTGGCGCAGGATTTCAACGCCATGATGCAGGCGCCAAGCGGCGCGCATCTGATGGGCACCGACAGCTATGGGCAGGACATCCTGTCGCGGGTGATCTTTGGCGCGCGCTATGCGCTGATCATCGGCTTCTTTGCCGTGGCCATCGGCGCCATCGGGGGGCTGATCGTCGGGCTTGCGGCGGGGCTGTCGGGGGGCTGGGTCGAATGGGCGCTGATGCGACTGATCGACAGCATCCTTGCGCTGCCCTCGCTGATCCTCGCGGTGGCGTTCATCGCCATTCTGGGGCAGGGGGTCGACAAGGTGGTGATCGCGGTCGGCCTGTCGATGATCGGCCCGTTCGCGCGCACCGTGCGCGCCGACGTGTTGCAGGTGCGCGTGCAACTGTTCGTCGAGGCGGCGGGCCTGATGGCCATTCCGCGCGCGGTGATCATCTGGCGCCACATCCTGCCCAACGTGGTCTACCCGCTGGCGGTGCAGGTCACCATTCGTATCTCCGAGGCCATTCTGGTCTCGTCCTCGCTGTCCTTCCTTGGCATCGGGGTCACGCCCCCGACCCCCGACTGGGGGCTGATGATCGCCGAAGGGCGCGCCTTTGTCAGCTTTGCGGCGTGGATGTCGGCGATGCCCGGCTTTGCGCTGGCGCTGCTGCTGATCGCCCTGTCCATTGTTGGCGATGGCATCCGCGAGGAATTCGACCCCAAGCTCAAGGGCAAGGCATGACGGCGCTTCTGAACATTCAAACCCTGACCGTCGATCGCGGCCCGGCGCGGATTCTCGACCGGGTGACGCTAGAGGTCGGGCAGGGCGAAACCGTCGCGCTGGTCGGAGAATCCGGCGCGGGCAAATCCACCATCGCCACCGCGATCATGCGGCTTCTGGGCGAGGCGCAGACCTCGGGCCAGATCACGCTGGACGGGGCGGGCGATCTGCTGGCCCTGCGCGAGCGCGACATGGTGCGCCTGCGCGGGCGCCGCCTGTCGATGATCTTTCAGGACGCGGGCGCGGCGCTCAACCCGTCCTATACCGTGGGGCGGCAGCTGATCTCGGCGGTGCGCCGCAACCTCGGGCTGGACAAGACGGCGGCGCGCGCCCGCGCCATCGAACTGATGACGCAGGTGGGCATCAACGACCCCGAGGCGCGGCTGACCGCCTATCCCCACCAGCTTTCGGGGGGCATGCAACAACGCGTCATGGTGGCCATCGCGCTGGCCGCCGATCCCGATTTGCTGTTGGCGGACGAGCCGACCTCGGCGCTGGACGTAACGATTCAGGCGCAGATCGTGCGGCTGATCCTTGCCCAGACCAAGGCGCGCGGCGCGGCCTGCATCTTTGTGCTGCATGATCTGGCGCTGGCCAGTCAGGCCTGTGACCGGATCGTGGTGCTCTATGCCGGGCAGGTGGTCGAATCCGGCCCGGCGCGCGATGTGCTGGAAAACGCCCGCCATCCCTATACGCGGCAGCTCAAATCCTGCATGCTGGAAATCGGCACGCGCGATCTGATCGCTCCCGAGGGCACCGTGCCATCGCATCGCGACATGCCGCGCGGCTGCCGCTTTGCGACGCGCTGCCCGCGCGTGCAGGATCGCTGCTGGGCCGATGCCCCCCCGCTGGAGGGCGGCGCGCACAGCTTTGCCTGCTGGAACCCGGAATGAGGAAGCCGATGCAAAACGCAGAGCGCCCGGTCTTTGAACTGGTCGATGTGGAAAAGGTGTTTCAGGTGCGCAAGCCCGGTCAACGCTTCGGGCGGCAGACCGTGGGGCTGCATGCGCTGGACGGGGTGCGGCTGTCGGTGGGGCAGGGGGCCTCGCTGGCGCTGGTGGGCGAAAGCGGGTCGGGCAAATCGACGCTGCTGCGGGTGCTGCTGGGGCTGGATGCGCCAACCAACGGGCAGGCGCTGTATCGTGGCCGGGCGATCCGCGAGGCCCGCGCGGGCGGCAGCGATTTCGCCCGCGATGTGGCGATGGTCTATCAGGATGCGCGCGGATCGCTGAACCCGCGCATGACCATCGGCGCGCTGCTGGCCGAACCGCTGCGCCGCTTTGCCGTGGTGCCCGAGGCGCAGATCGGCGCGCGGGTGGAACAGCTGCTGACCCGCGTGGGCCTGCCCGCCGATGCCGCCGCGCGCTATCCCGCCGCGCTGTCGGGCGGTCAGGTGCGCCGCGTCGCCATCGCCCGTGCGCTGGCCTCCGAACCCTCGGTGCTGGTGGCGGATGAGGCGGTGTCGGGCCTCGATGTCTCGACACAGGCGCAGCTACTGTCGCTGCTGCGCCGGCTTCAGCAAGAGATGGGGCTGACGCTGGTCTTCATCACCCATGACCTTGGCGTCGCCAGCTATCTTTGCGAGAACATCGCCATCATGTATCTTGGCCGCATCGTCGAAACCGGCCCCACCGATGCGGTGCTTGCCGCCCCGGCGCATCCCTATACCGCCGCCCTGCGCGCCGCCGCGCCGAGCTTTTTCCAACCCATCGCCGAGCCGCTTCCCGGCGAGATCCCAAGCCCGCTCGACCTGCCCGCGGGGTGCCGGTTCTCCGGGCGCTGCCCACGGGTGCAAGGCGATTGCCACGCAAGCGATCCGTATCTGGCGCGGGCGGGGGAGGGGCGCTCTGTCGCCTGCCTTCACCCGCTTGCCTCACCGCAGGCCAGCGCATTGGCCGGAACCTTTCAGGACTGACATGACCTTCGATTTCTTTTCCGCCCGCCGCCCCGAAACCCTGTCTTCGAACGCGATGATCGCCACCTCGCATCCGCTGGCCACCGCCGCAGGGGTCGAGATTCTGACCAGCGGCGGCAGCGCCGTCGACGCGGGCCTTGCCGCGCTTGCGGTGCAATGCGTCGTCGATCCGCTGATGACCGGCATCGGCGGCGATTGCTTTGCGCTTTATGCGCCCAAAGAGGGCGGCGTGAAGGCGCTCAACGGGTCCGGGCGCGCCCCGGCCGGGGCCACCGTCGCGGCGCTGAAAGCCGCCGGGCTGAGCGACGAGATCCCCCAGACCAGCCCGCATGCGGTGACCATCCCCGGTGCGATCTCGGCCTGGTGCCTGCTGCATCGCGATCACGGCACCCTGCCGATGGCGCGGCTGTTTGCGCGGGCCATCGGCTATGCCGAGAACGGCTTTCCCGTCACCCCCCGCGTCGCCGCCGACTGGGCCGAGAACGCCGCGCTGATCGGGCAGGACGCGCCCGCGGCGGCGGTGTTCCTGCCGCAGGGCCGTGCGCCCCGCGTCGGCGAAATCATCCGCCAGCCGCTGCTTGCCGACCGCCTGCGCGAGATTGCCGAAAAGGGCGCGGCGGGGTTTTACACCGGCGACACCGCTGCCAGCATGGCGGCCCATCTGCAATCGCTTGGCGGGCTGCACAGCGAGGCCGATTTCCACGCCGGCGAAAATCAGGCGTTCTGGACCACGCCGATTTCCGCCCGCTACAACGATCTCGATATCTTTGAATGCCCGCCCAATGGGCAGGGGGTGGCGGCGCTGCTGATCTTGCGCATCCTGTCGAAATTCGACCTTGGCCCCGATCTGCCGCTGGCCGACCGCATCCACCTGCATGCCG
The DNA here is from genome assembly GCF_030547555.1 of Salipiger sp. 1_MG-2023. Lineage (NCBI taxonomy): Bacteria > Pseudomonadati > Pseudomonadota > Alphaproteobacteria > Rhodobacterales > Roseobacteraceae > Salipiger > Salipiger sp. 1_MG-2023. Next base: position 30,451 of record NZ_JAUOQN010000008.1, read on the forward strand.
AGGCGACGAAGCTGGCCTATCACCACCGCGATGCGCTGCTCGCCGATCCGGAGCAATGCCCGGGCCTTGCCGAAACGCTGCTGTCCGATGCGGTGGTCGATACCCTTGCGGCGCGCATCGACATGGCCCGCGCCATGCCCCCGGCGCTGTGGGACGAGCCCGAGCACGAAGACACCATCTACCTGTCGGTGGTCGACGCCGATGGCAACGCGCTAAGCCTGATCAACTCGATCTTCCACGGTTTTGGCTCGACCCGGCTCGATCCGAAAACCGGCGTGCTGTTCCATTCGCGCGGCGCGAGCTTCCGGCTGATCGAAACCCACCCGAACGCCATCGCCCCCAACAAGCGCCCGATGCACACGATCATTCCCGGCATGGCGGTGCAGGATGGCAAGGCGGTGATGCCCTTTGGCGTGATGGGCGGGCATTATCAGGCGGCCGGGCAGGCGGCCTTTGTGTCGGGCGTCAGCGATCTTGGTCTGGACCTGCAGGCGGCGATGGATGCGCCGCGCAGCTTTGCCGTCGGCGAGGTGCTGCAGATCGAGCCGGGCGTGCCGCAGGATGTCCGCGAGGCGCTGCAGGCGCGCGGCCATACGCTGCAGGTGATGACCAGCCCGCTTGGTGGATCGCAAGCCATCCGCATCGGCGATGGCGTGCTGCATGGCGGCAGCGACAGCCGCAAGGATGGCTCGGCGCTCGGGTTCTAGGCACTGGTGGCGTGACCCGCCCTGCGTTCAGGTCGGCCCCCGATGCGCCCTTGGCGCGCCGGGGGCCGATCTGTCTTGGAAATGAGCGTTCGCCGCGCGCGGATCGGTCCGCAGGCGCGGGCAGGGGCAAGTAAACAATCGCTTGATTGGACGGCGCGCCCAAGGCGCGGCTATACGCGGCCCGATGCATTCTGCCTGCACAATCGCAGGCCATCACCGGGAAATGGACCGCGCACCTATGTCACTGACCACAAAGATATTCCTCGCCATAGCTGTCACCGCGGCGCTGGTGATCGGGACCATGTCGCTGTTGGTGGCCCTGTCGATGCGGGACGGATTCTCGCAATATCTGCTGCGCGGCGAACTGGCCCGGTTCGACCGGCTGGTGGACGAATTGGCTCTTGCCTTCGATCCGGGCAGGCCGGGCTGGCCGGATCTGGCGCATGACCCGCGGGCGTGGCATGAATTCGTGCGCAGCCATTTCTCTCCGGCCGGCGGGGCAGGTCCGCGAGAGGCCGCTGGCGATCCGCTGTTGATCAACGACCGACTGGTCCTGCTCGACCCGTCCGGTGCGCCGCTTGCCGGGGCGCCGCCGCGCACCGAGCGGTATGAGCAGCGCCCGATTTGTTTCGATGGCGACTGCGGCACTGAACGCCCGCTTGGCTATCTGCGCCTGAACGCGGCGTCGCTTTCGGACAGCGCCAGCGATGCCTTCTTCCTGCGCGGGCAATATGCCTCGCTGGCGTTTTCCGCGCTGGTCGCATTGCTGATTTCCGGCGCGGCGGCGTTTGTGATCGCCCGGCAGGTTCTGCTCCCGATCAAGCGGCTGGAAGCGGGGGCAAAGAGCCTTGCATCGGGCGATTACAGCGAAAGGATCGATCTGGATCGCAGCGACGAGCTGGGCGATCTGATCGGGCATTTCAACACGCTGGCCGAAACGCTGGCGCGAACCTCGCAGGCCGAACGCGAATGGATTTCCAACACCACCCACGAGCTGCAAACCCCGCTCTCGGTGCTGCGCGCACAGATCGAGGCCTTGCAGGATGGCGTGCGCCGGGCCGACCCGGAAACGCTGGCCGAAATGCACGCGGCGCAGATGCGGCTTTCGCGCCTCGTGCAGGATCTCAAGATCCTGACCTATGCGCGCGAGGCAGAATTCGTCGCCGATCTGACCCGCCATGATCTGGTGCAGATCGCCGCCGAGGCGGTCGAGGTCGCGCGCCCGGCCCTGAGGGGCGCTGGCATCGACATCGTCTGCGCCTTCCCCGACGGGCTGGGCGTGTCCTGCGACCGGCTGCGGATCGCGCAGGTGTTCGATAACCTGTTGCAGAACGCCGCGCGCTATACCGATGCCCCCGGCACGGTGCGGCTGACGATCCGGCGCGGCGATGGGCTCGCGCAGGTGTCTATCGACGACACGGCGCCCGCCCCGCCGGATGACGTGCTGCCACGGCTGTTCGAGCGGTTCTTCCGGGCCGAAGGCTCGCGCTCGCGCGCGCTTGGCGGCTCGGGCCTTGGCCTGAGCGTCAGCAAGGCGATCATCGAGGCCCATGCCGGCAGTATTGCCGCCGCCGCGTCGGATCTGGGCGGGCTGAACGTGACCTTTACCCTGCCGGAGACGCAATCATGATCAAGCCGCGCATTCTGATCGTCGAGGACGAGATGGCGCTTGCCTCGGTGCTGCGCGACTACCTGCTGCGCGACGGCATGGCGGTGGACCTGCTGACCGAAGGCTCTCATGCGGTGGAAACCGCCCTTGGCACGCCGCATGACCTTGTCATCCTCGATCTGATGCTACCGCGTGTGGACGGGCTGAGCATCTGTCGCCAGTTGCGCCAGCGTTCGGACGTTCCGATCATCATCACAACCGCGCGGGTCGAAGAAATCGACCGTCTTCTCGGGCTTGAACTGGGGGCGGATGATTATGTCTGCAAACCCTATTCCCCGCGCGAGCTGGTGGCGCGGGTGCGCGCCGTGCTGCGGCGGCGGCCTGTGGGCGGGGGAACGGCAAAGCCCGAACCGGCGGCGCGGCTGCAGATCGACCCAGACGCTTGGCGGGTGACGCTCGACGGGGTCGATCTTGCCCTGACGCGGCGGGAATTCTCGCTTCTGGCCGCCTTGGCCGCCCGTCCGGGGCGGGTGTTTTCGCGCGATCAACTGCTGACCCTCGCGTTTCCCGACGACACCGAGGTGTTCGACCGGACCATCGACAGCCATATCCGCAATATCCGCCGCAAGATCCATGCCACCACCGACTGGGAGCCGATCCGGTCGGTCTATGGCGTCGGCTACGCCTATGACGGCTGAGTCCGGGCGCCCGCAGGTCTTGCCCGCTGGCGCCGCTCAGCCCCGCCATGCGTCGCGATTGCCAAGCCGCTCGATCAGGAAATCCATGAAGATCCGGGTTTTCGGGGTCAGCACGTTGGAACGTGGATAGACCAGCCACAGCACCGAGAAATCGTTCGAACGCCAGCCGGGCAGCACCCGCCGCAAGCGGCCTGCGCCAAGCTCATGGGCGACGCTCCACAGCGAATTGATCGACAGCCCGGCCCCGGCAATCGTCGCCTCGCGTTGCGCATCGCCATCGTCGACGATGGTGCGGCAGCGCATCGCCTCGGGGCTTAGCCGGGCGGTTTCCCCGGCGGCGTTGACCAGTTCGCGCGGCGCAAGGCTGTTCCATGCAATGAAACTGTGCCCGGCCAGATCCGCTGGCTGCGCGGGCGTTCCATGCGCATCAAGATAGGCGGGCGCGGCGCACAGGATGCGTGTGTCATCGGCCAGCTTGCGCCCCTTGAGGCTGCTGTCGGCCAGCGGCGCGCTGCGCAGCGCAAGATCGAAGCTGCCTTCGATGGCGTCGAACCGTGTGTCCGACAAGCGCAGATCCAGCGTCAGATCGGGATAGGCGGCGTGGAGTTCTGGCAGCAGCGGCATGATGTGCAGCTGGGCAAAGCTGCTGGGCGCGGCAAAGCGCAGGGTGCCGCGCGGCCCGGCGCTCGATCCGCCAAGCGCGATGCGGGCGGCCTCGGCCTGCGCGAGGATCTCGCGGGCATAGGGCAGGAAATCCGACCCTTCGAGCGACAGCGACACCCTGCGCGTGGTGCGGTGCAGCAACTCGGCGCCAAGCTCGTGTTCGAGCTTGGCAAGCCGGGCGCTGGCGACCGCGGGCGCAAGCCCAAGCGCCCGCCCGGCGGCGCTGATATTCAGCCGCTCGGCGGCCATGACGAACAGGCGCAGGCTGTCGGTGTCCATGTCATTATATCCAATACCCGAATACTCAATGCGGAAATGCGCCGTTTTATATCCGACATCAATGGGTATTTCTAGCGCCAAGCAAAGCCAATGCGATGGAGATCAAAGATGAAAGCGATTGGATACGATGTGGCCGGCCCGGTGGATGCCCCCGACGCGCTGCGCATGTTCGAAACCCCCAAGCCAGAGGTCGGGCCGCGTGACCTGCTGGTCGAGGTCCGGGGCGTCTCGCTCAACCCGGTGGATGTGAAGCTGCGCGAAAACCGCGCGCCCGAGGCCGGGCCGGATATCCTTGGCTTTGACGCCGCTGGTGTCGTGGTGGAAACCGGCGCCGAGGTCACCGGCTACAAGGTTGGCGACGCGGTGTTTTACGCCGGCGACGTGACCCGCCCCGGATCGAATGCGCAGTTTCAGGCGGTGGACGAGCGCATCGTCGGTCGCAAGCCCGCCTCGCTGGATTTCACCGAGGCCGCAGGCATACCGCTGACCGCCATCACCGCGTGGGAAATGCTGTTCGACAGCTTCCGCCTGAGCGAAGGCGGCGGGGCGGGAAAATCGCTGCTGGTGATCGGCGGCGCCGGCGGGGTCGGATCGATCCTGATCCAGCTGGCCAAGACGCTGACCAAGCTGACGGTGATCGCCACCGCCTCGCGCCCGGAAACGCAGGACTGGGTGCGCAAGATGGGCGCCGATCACGTCATCGATCACCGCGGTGACATGGCCGCGCAGGTAAAGGATCTGGGCCTTGCGCCGGAATACGTGGCGGCGCTGACCGCGACCGACCAGCATTACCCGGCGATCCTCGATCTGATCGCGCCGCGCGGCCATATCGCGCTGATCGACGACCCACAGGGGCTGGATATCGCCCCGGCCAAGCCCAAGGCCCTGACCATCAGCTGGGAATTCATGTTCACCCGCTCGATGTTCGACACCGCCGATATCGAGCTGCAGCGCGACCTGCTCAACCGGGTGTCGCAGATGCTTGATGACGGCACGCTGCAATCGACCGTGACCGAACGCCTCGGGCAGATGAGCGCCGCGAGTTTGCTTGCCGCCCATGCCCGTCAGGAAAGCGGGCGCGTCATCGGCAAACAGGTGCTGAGCGGGTTCTGAGACCCCGAGCCGAAGCGAAGAAAGCTGGCATCCTCTGCGGTACGGGTCTGAGGATCTGCGCAGAGGGGCCAGCCGGTTGGGCAAGGCCGTGGCCGGCCGATGCGCTGCCGGGTGCCGCGCCCTACGTGGCGCTGGACCTGCGGTGCAACGGCGCCGATCTTGAAACCACGATGAAACGCCTTGCAGACGAGATCCTGCCCGGCTTTGCACGATAGGAAGCATCATGCCCAGGACCATCCTCATCACCGGCGCCACCGACGGGCTTGGCCTTGAGACCGCCCGACGCCTGTCTGCGGGCGGCCATCACCTGCTGATCCACGGACGCAACGCCGACAAGCTGTCGGCGCTCGTGGGTGATTTGCGCAGCTTAGGCGCCGCGCAGGTCGAGACCTATCGGGCCGATCTCTCCGATCTGTCGCAGGTCGCCCGGCTTGGGCAAGAGCTGTGCGCAAAACATGCCCGCATCGACGCGCTGATCAACAACGCCGGTGTCTTCAAAACCGACAATCCACTCACCAAGGACGGTCAGGATATCCGCTTTGTGGTGAACACGCTGGCCCCGGCCTTGCTGACCCGGCTGCTGCTGGCGGTGATCCCGCAGGGCGGGCGCATCGTGCACCTGTCTTCGGCGGCGCAGGCGCCGGTCGATCTGGCGGCGCTGGCGGGGCTCTGGGCGCTGGAGCCGATGGAGGCCTATGCCCAGAGCAAGCTGGCCCTGACCATGTGGAGCCAGGCGCTGGCCGCAGAGCTTGGCCCGGACGGGCCGGTCACCTTGGCGGTGAACCCCGGCTCGTTGCTGGCCACCAAGATGGTGCGCAAGGGCTTTGGCATGGCGGGCAAGGATATTGGCATCGGCGCCGACATCCTGATCCGGGCAGCGCTGTCAGACGATTTCGCCGGCGCATCGGGGCGTTATTTCGACAATGACGCGGGCCGTTTCGCCCCGCCCCACGCCGATGCCGCGAACGCGCAGACGGTCGACCGGATCGTCTGCGCCATCGAGGCCCGGATCGCCCCGCATCTGGGGGGCTGAGCGCTGCTTTAGCCCCAAGGGCCGCCCTTGCCTTGCGCGCGCGGTGGCGGCGGCGGCGGGGCAGGGCGCGCGCTGGCCCGCCCCGGCATCGCCCCGGCCAGCTTGCGCAGCTCGGCGATGCGGTTTTCCGTCGCCGGGTGGGTGGCGAACAGGCTGTCGCGGGCATGGGCGTGCAGCGGGTTGATGATGAACATATGCGCCGTTGCCGGATTGGCCTCGGCGGCGTGGTTGTCGATGCGCGACGCCCCGGCCTGAATCCGCGCCAGCGCCGAGGCCAGCCACAGCGGATGGCCACAGATCTCGGCCCCGGCCTTGTCGGCGGCATATTCGCGGGTGCGCGAGATCGCCATCTGCACGAGGCCCGCCGCCATCGGCGCAAGCAGCATCATCGCGATCGAGCCGATGATGCCGACGCCCTCGCGCCGCCCGCCAAAGAACATGCCGAAATTGGCCAGCATGGTGATGGCACCGGCAAAGGTCGCAGTGATGGTCATGATCAGCGTGTCGCGGTTGCGGATATGCGCCAGCTCGTGGGCGATCACCCCGGCCAGTTCCTCGCGGCTCAGCTGCTGCATCAGCCCGGTGGTCACCGCCACGGCGGCATCCGACGGGCCGCGCCCGGTGGCAAAGGCGTTGGGCTGGGCCTGTTCGATGATATAGACCTGCGGCATCGGCAGCCCGGCGCGCTGCGACAGATCGGCCACCATGTCCGACAGCCCGGACGGATCGCGGCGCGGCACCGGACGGGCGTTGTGCATCCGCAGCACCATGCCCGCCGATCCCCACCACGCGAACAGGTTCATCGCCGCCGCGACGATCAGCGCGATCAGCGCACCGCCCGCGCCGCCCAGCAGATAACCCACCCCCATAAACAGCGCGGTCATCGCCGCCATCAGGATCGTTGTCTTGATATAGCCCATGTTTCGGACCCTCCTGCCGGCTATATGGGCACCCGCGCGGCCCGGCGAAAGCCCCTAATCCGCCGTGGCGGCGCGCATGCGTCCCAGCTCGTCGGCGATCTGCTGCGGGCTGCTCGGCTTGGCGACAAACCCGGCAGAGGGGCATTGGCTGCACAGGGTCTCGCGCTCGCCATGGCCGGTATGAAAGATCACCAGCGTTCCGGCCTGAGCAAGTTGCAAGGCCAGCCGTTCGGAGCTGCCGTCGGGCAGGTTGACGTCAAGGATGGCCGCGTCGAACCGTTCGGCCTGCATGGCGGCCTGCGCTTCGCGGAGCGAAAAGGCGCAGACGGTGCGGGCCGCGCCCATGTCCTGCGCCGTCAGTTCCAGATCAAAACTGATGATCGCTTCATCCTCAAGGATCAGCACGCTTGCCCCGGTGAGATTGCCTGTCATTGCACGATACCGCAGCTCATTCATCAGTCCATCCTGTGGGTTTCATCGCCAACGCTCTGACGGTTGATCCGGTTCCGCCGCCGGTCACGTTTTGGCAAGACCTGGCGCAGCCGACGCGGCGTGATCTTGCCCCCGCGCGGGGATGCGATTACCTCGCGCATATGAGTCATCGCATTTTTGTCATGGAGCCGCGCGACGACGGCTCGGCGCGTCTATCGCTGGCCATATCCGGAGCCGGTCGCGGCATCAGGCGGATCGCCTGCGAGCTTGACGCGGGGGATGTGCTGCAACTTGTGCTGTTCTGCGAGGCGGCGGGGGTGCGCGATCTGTTCGGCGATAGCGCCCGCTCGACGCTGGAGCTTGACGGGCTGCAAATCGAAGACGATCCTGCCGCCGAAGAGCTGCGCCTGACCCGGCGCACCGGCTATTCGGAACAGGTTGGCAGCCTTGGCCGGGCGCTGTTTCAGACCGAGATGGCGGGGCTGGTCGATATCTGCCTGACCCGCGCCGAAGACAGCCGCCATGGGGCGGTGCTCAAAGAGATGATCTCGCGGGTGCCGGTGCCGATGCCGCTGTATCCCCGGCTGGATGCCGACGCGGGCGAGGCGCTGCGCCACCGGTTGCACGAAATGGCGCTGATGCTGCTGGCGGATGCGTCGCAAACCCGCGGCTCGGCGCTGGGGCGTCTGCTGCGGGGCAAGAAGACCCAAGAGCAGGCGCAGGACGAGGTGACGGCGCTGGTGGGGGCGCTGGCGCGCAGCCTGTTCCCGCGCGCGGCGCTGTCGCATTAAACGCGGATCGGCCTTGGTCCGCGCCCCGAAACTCGCCGCGCGGAGGCTGGCATGACGCTGTATCTGATGAACCCCAACAGCAACGCGGGCACGACGCAGGCCATGCTGGGCATCGCGCGGCGGGTGCTGCCGCAGCTGGTGGGCTGGACCGCGCCCTCGGGGCCGGGAATGATCATCGACGCCCCGGCGCTGGAGCGGGCAGGGGCGCTGGTTGCGGCGGCGGATCTGCCGGGCGCGCGCGGGGTCATCGTATCGGCCTTTGGCGATCCGGGCCGGGGTGCGCTGGCGGCGCGGCTGGACTGCCCGGTGGTTGGCATCGGGCAGGCGGCGGCGGCAGCGGCGGGGCAGGGCGGGCGCCGCTTTGCGGTGGTGACCACGACACCGGGACTGAAGACCCAGATCGACGCGCTGATGGGGGACTATGTCGGCTGTTTCCTGACGCAGGGCGATCCGCTGGCGCTGATGCAGGACGCGGGCGCGCTCGACGCGGCGCTGCTCGATGGCATCGCGGCGGCGGCGCGGGCAGGGGCGCAGGCGGCGATCATCGGCGGCGGCCCGCTGGGCGAGGCGGCCGAGCGGCTGGCGGCGCATTCGCCAATTCCGCTGGTCGCGCCGATCCGCGCCGCCGTCGAGGCGCTGTGGACGCAGGTGCAAGACTGAAGCCTCCCGTTTTTGCATAATTCGTATGCAAACGTTTCAGTTTCGATGAAAAAATAGTCATACGCCCACGGCGCACCCCGTCGCCGCCGGGGTGACACGACTCTGGTCTGGTGCCGGAAAGTCATGGCGGGCCACATATCCGCCAGCGCCTCGCGGCAAACGCCGGGGCCGGATAAAAAGCCAATCGTAATAACAGGTTGGCCCGACACGGAGATGACTATGTCCAGATTCACCCGAGGGATCAGTATCCTCGCGACCGCAGCCGTCATGGCCTGTGGCACCCTGGCCCAGGCGCAGGGCACTTTGCGCATCGGCATGACCGCCGCCGATATCCCCCTGACCACCGGCCAGACCGATCAGGGCGGCGAAGGCATGCGCTTCATGGGCTATACGGTCTATGACTCGCTGATCGAATGGGACCTGACCAGCGCCGACAAGGCCTCGACCCTGATCCCCGGCCTTGCCACGGAATGGTCGGTCGGCGAAGACGAGCTGACCTGGACCTTCAAGATCCGGGAAGGCGTGACCTTCCACGACGGCTCGCCCTTCACGGCGCAGGTCGCGGTGTGGAACTTCGACAAGCTGCTGGTCGACAGCTCCGAACAATACGACAGCCGTCAGGCCGCGCAGGGCAAATCGCGCATCCCCGCCGTCGCGTCCTATGAGGCGGTGGATGATTACACGCTGGTCATCACCACCAAGGAACCGGACGCCACGCTGCCCTACCAGCTGGCATGGATCCTGATGTCGTCCGAGGCCAACTGGGAAGCCATGGACAAGGATTGGGAAAAGGTCGCGGCGGCGCCGTCGGGCACCGGCCCGTGGAAGCTGACCGAATTCGTGCCGCGCGAGCGCGCCGTTCTGGTTCCCAACGAAAACTACTGGGACGATACCCGCATCCCGCAGCTGGATGAAATGATCCTGATGCCGCTGCCCGAGCCGAACGCCCGCGCCGCCGCGCTGCTGTCGGGTCAGGTCGACTGGATCGAGGCCCCCGCCCCCGACACCATCCCCGCGATGGAAGGCAACGGTTTCGTCATCTCTTCGAACGCCTATCCGCACAACTGGACATGGCATCTGTCGCGCCTCGAAGGCTCGCCCTGGAATGACATCAACGTGCGCAAGGCCGCCAACATGGCGATCGACCGCGAAGGCATGATGCCGCTGCTCGGTGGTCTGATGATCCCGGCCAAGGGCTTCCTGCCGCCGTCGTCGAACTGGTTCGGCAATCCCGAATTCGACCCGTCCTATGATCTCGAGGCCGCCAAGGCCCTGATGACCGAGGCCGGCTATGGCCCCGACAACCACCTGACCGTCAAGGCGCTGATCTCGCCGTCGGGCTCGGGGCAGATGCTGCCGCTGCCGATGAACGAATTCATCCAGCAGAGCCTTGCGGAAATCTGGATCGACGTCGAGTTCATGGTCGTCGAGTGGAACCAGATGATCAACCTGTGGCGTGCCGGCGCGGCGGATGCCTCTGTCGAGGGTGCGCAGTCGATCAACTTCACCTACTTCATTCAGGACCCGTTCACCGGCCTGATCCGTCACCTCGACGAGAACCTGATCGCGCCCAACGGCACCAACTGGGGCCATTATTCCGACCCGGAAATGCAGGCGCTGTTCGACGAGATCAAGACCACCTTCGATCCGGTCGAGCAGGAGAAGGTTCTGCAAAAGACTCACGAGAAGTTCGTCAACGAAGCGCTGTTCCTCTTCGTGACGCATGATGTCGCCCCGCGCGCCATGGCCCCCAAGGTCAAGGGCTTCGTGCAGGCGCAGAACTGGTATCAGAACTTCTCGGGCATCACGATCGAGGAATGATCCCGGCGCGGCCCCCTGCGGGGGGCCGTCCTTTCGCGGCTCCGTCGTTCGGGCGGGGCCGCAACACGCAAGGTATCCTATGCTCAGCTATCTCATCCGCCGCCTCATTCTGGTGCTGCCGGTGGCCTTCGGGGTCTCGGTCATCTGTTTCCTGCTGGTGCAGATCGCGCCGGGCGATCCGCTGACCGCGATCATGCCGGTCGACGCCACCGCCGACGAACAGGCGGCGATGCGCGCCGCCTACGGGCTCGATAAGCCGCTGCCCGTGCAATACGCCATCTGGATCGGCAACCTCGTGCAGGGCGACATGGGCAAATCCATCGCCACCGGGCGGCCCGTCGCCGCCGAGGTGTTCGGCGCGGTGAAGAATTCGCTGCTGCTGGCGGTAAGCGCCGCGGTCATCGCCTTTCCCATCGGCATCTTCCTTGGCTTCCTCGCCGGGTATTTTCAGGGCACATGGATCGACCGCGCGGTGACGGCGGTGTCGATCATGGGCGTGTCGGTGCCCAATTACTGGCTGGGCATCGTTCTGGTCATCATCTTTTCGGTCAACCTTGGCTGGTTGCCCTCCATGGGCGCGGGGCCGGGCGGCTCGTCGGCGTGGGAATGGGACTGGCTGCACATGCGCCACCTCGTGCTGCCCGCCGTGACGCTGGCGGTGGTGCCCATCGGCATCGTGTCGCGCACCGTGCGCGCCCTCGCCGGAGACATCCTGACGCAGGATTTCGTGCAGGCGCTTTATGCCAAGGGCATGAGCCGCGTCGACGTGCTGCGCCATGTGGCGCGCAACGCCGCCGCCACCGCGCTCAGCGTCATGGGCTTGCAGCTGGGCTATCTGCTCGGCGGCTCGATCCTGATCGAGACGGTGTTCAACTGGCCCGGTTCCGGCTTCCTGCTGTCGAACGCCATCTTCCAGCGCGACCTGCCGCTGCTGCAAGGCACGATCCTTGTGCTGGCGCTGTTCTTTGTCGCGATGAACCTGATTGTCGACGTGGCGCAGGCCGCCATCGACCCCCGCATTCAAAGGACCTGAACCATGGCCCTTTCCGAAACTCCCGTCGAGATCGCCGCCGAACCGGCGCCCGTCGCCAGCCCGCAGGGCTATTGGTCCGGGGTCGGCGCGCGGCTGCTGCGCGATCCGCTGACGATGATCTGCCTTGGCGTCGTGGCGCTGTTGATCCTGTCGGCGGTGTTCGCGCCCTGGCTGGGCCTGGCCGATCCCTACAAGGGTTCGATGATCGCGAGGCTCAAGCCCATCGGCACCGAGGGCCATATCCTTGGCACCGACGAGCAGGGCCGCGACATGCTGGCCCGGCTGATCTATGGCGGGCGGCTGACGCTGTTCATCGGGCTGACGCCGGTGGTGCTGGCGTTTTTCATCGGCGGTGCGCTTGGTGTGGTGGCGGGCTATGTCGGCGGCTTCGTCAACACCATCATCATGCGCACGGTCGATGTGTTCTTTGCCTTTCCCTCGGTGCTGCTGGCCATCGCGATCAGCGGCGCGCTGGGGGCGGGGATCGTCAATTCGCTGGTCTCGTTGACCATCGTGTTCATCCCGCCGATCACCCGCGTCGCCGAGGCGGTGACCTCGGGCGTGCGCGCGCTTGATTACATCGACGCGGCGCGGGCCACCGGGGCCAATGCGCTGACGGTGATCCGGGTGCATGTGATCGGCAACGTGCTCTCGCCGATCTTTGTCTATGCCACCTCGCTGACCAGCGTGTGCATGATCCTTGCCGCCGGTCTGTCCTTTCTGGGCATCGGCGTGCGCCCGCCCGAACCGGAATGGGGGCTGATGCTCAACACGCTGCGATCGGCGATCTACGTCAACCCGTGGCTGTCGGCGCTGCCCGGCGTGATGATCTTCATCACCTCGCTGTGCCTGAACCTGCTGTCCGACGGTCTGAGGAGCGCGATGAATGTCCGTGACTGATTATACCCCCACCATCGATACCGGCGGCCCGGCGCAACCGCTGCTGACCGTCAACCATCTGCGCAAGTATTTCCCGGTGCGCGGCGGCATCCTTGGCCGCACGCAGGCGCAGGTGCAGGCGGTCGATGGCGTCAGCTTTGCCGTCGCCAAGGGCGAGACGCTGGGCATCGTCGGCGAATCCGGCTGCGGCAAATCCACCACCGCCAAGCTGCTGATCGGCCTGACGGAAAAGGACGCGGGCGAGATCATCTTCGACGGCCACGCGCTTGGCGAGCGGCTGTCTTTGAAGGATCTGCGCCGCAGCGTGCAGATGGTGTTTCAGGACAGCTATGCCACGCTGAACCCGCGCATGACCATCCTTGCCTCGGTGGCGTTCGGCGCGCGGGTGCAGGGGCTGGAAGACCCCGACGGGCTGGCGCGCAAGATGATGGATCGCGTCGGGCTCGACCCCAATCGCTTTGCCCATCGCTATCCGCATGAATTGTCGGGCGGGCAGCGCCAGCGGGTCAACATCGCCCGCGCGCTGGCGATGTCGCCGCGGCTTGTGGTGCTTGACGAGGCGGTGTCGGCGCTGGACAAATCGGTCGAGGCGCAGGTGCTGAACCTGCTGTCGGATCTGCGCGCCGAATTCGGGCTGACCTATATCTTCATCAGCCACGATCTGAACGTGGTGCGCTATATCTCGGACCGGATTCTGGTGATGTATCTGGGCGAGGTGGTGGAAATCGCCCCCGTCGACAGCATCTGGCAGGAACAGGCGCATCCCTACACCCGCTCGCTGTTTTCCGCGATGCCCTCGATGGACCCGGACAACCGCACCCAGACCCCGCCGCTGGCGGGCGATCCGCCCAACCCGATCGATCCGCCCAAGGGCTGCCGGTTCCACACCCGCTGCCGCTTTGCCTCCGATGTGTGCAAGGCCAAGGTGCCGGCGCTGGCCGGGCTGGCCCGCAATCAGGCGCATCAGGTGGCCTGCCATCTGTATGATTCCGCATCGGGGCATCCGCAGGCAGGGCAGGGGATTCCGGCATGATCTTTTCCAAGAGCTGCAAGCGCGACACCTTCTGGACCGCCCCCAAACCCGAGGACGGCGAATGAAACTTCTCGATATCAGCAACCTGTCGGTGAAATTCTCCGGCAAGCGCACGGTGCATGCCATCAACAATGTCTCGCTGAGCATGGAGCAGGGCGAGACGCTGGCGCTGCTTGGTGAATCCGGCTCGGGCAAATCGGTGACGCTCAAGGCGTTGCTGGGGCTGCTGCCGCCCAAGCGCACGCAGATCGACGGGCAGGTGCATGTCAACGGCACCGATGTGCTGGGGCTCAAGGGCAAGGCGCTGCAGAAATACCGCGGCGGCGAGGTGTCGATGGTGTTTCAGGAACCGGCGCTGGCGCTGGACCCGGTTTATACCGTCGGCCACCAGATCGCGGAATCGGTGATGCGCCACAAGGGCATCGACAAGGCCAACGCCATGGCGACGGCGCTTGATATGCTTGACCGGGTGCGCATTCCCTCGGCCAACCGGCGGCTGCACAACTACCCGCACGAATTGTCGGGCGGCATGCGCCAGCGGGTGATGATCGCGCTGGCGCTGGCCTGCAAGCCCAAGCTGCTGCTGGCGGACGAGCCGACCACGGCGCTCGATGCCACGGTGCAGATTCAGATCCTGCTGCTGCTGCGCGAGTTGCAGAAAGAGTTCGGCATGGGGGTCATCTTTGTCACCCATGACATCGGCGTGGCGGTGGAAATCTCCGAACGCGTCGCGGTGATGTATGCCGGGCAGATCGCCGAAGAAGGCACCACCCGCGAGATCATCCGCGACCCGCGCCACCCCTATACGCAGGGGCTGCTGGCGGCCAACCTGCATGACGTCGCGCGCGGCGCGCGGCTCAACGCCATTCCCGGCGCGCCCCCGGCGCTGGAGAGCAAGCCCGACAGCTGCGCCTTTGCGCCGCGCTGCCCGGTGGCCATGCCCGAATGCCGCGCCGCGCTGCCCCCGGTGTTCGAACCGGGCCCGCGCCGCCGCGTCGCCTGTTTGCGCGCCAACGAACCCATTGCAGCGGAATAACCCATGCTGATCGACCACGACCCCTATCATTGCTACATGCCCTATCCGGCGGTGCCGGTGGCCAGCGCGCCCGACGGCCCGCTGGCCGGGCTGACCCTTGGCGTCAAGGATATCTACGATGTGGCGGGCTATCGCACCGGCTGCGGCTGCCCGCTGAAACTGGCGATGTCGGATATCAAGACCACCACCGCCCCGGCCATTCAGGCGCTGCTGGATGCGGGCGCGGCGTTCAACGGCAAGCTGCACACCGACGAGCTGGCTTGGTCGATGTATGGCATGAACGCGCATTTCGGCATGCCGGTGAACCCCAATGCGCCGGGGCGGATTCCGGGCGGCTCGTCTTCGGGCTCGGGGGCGGCCTGCGCCGGGGGGCTGGCGGATATCACCGTGGGTTCGGATACCGGCGGATCGGTGCGCGCCCCGGCGGCGTTCTGCGGCACATGGGGCATCCGTCCCACGCATGGGCTGATCTCGTTGGAGGGCGTGATGCCGCTGGCGCCGAGCTATGACACCTGCGGGCTGTTCGCCCGCGACGGCGCCACCTTGCTGCGCGCCATGTCGGTTCTGTTGGCCGACACAGCGCCGCTGCCCGATGCCCCCAAGCTGCTGAAATCGCGTGAGATGTTCGCCCATTTGGGCGAGGCGCAGCGCGCCGCAACCCTCGCCGCTTTTGACGTCGAGGCGCGCGAGGTGGATCTGTACCCCGAGGGCATGGATGCGGCCTATGAAACCTTCCTGACCTCGATGGGCGGCGATGCGAAACGCCATATCGTGCCGTTCATCCGCCAATCGGGCATGCCGCTGGTGCGCGGCATCGACGGGCGCGCCGCCGGGGCCGAGGCGTTGAGCGACGCTGCCATCGCCGAGGCGGAACTCAAGCGCGCCGCCTTTGCCGAACATGTCACGGGGGTGATGGATGGCGGCGTGCTGATCGCGCCGGTGGTGCATGACGTCGCATTCTTCCCCGACGCCCCGACCGAGGTGTTCGACGGTTTCCGCCATGTCTCGCAGCGTATGCTCTGCGTGGCCGGGCTGGCGGGCTTGCCGCAGGTGGTGTGGCCGGCGGGCACGCTGGACGGCGCGCCTTGGGGGGTGTCGCTCATCGGGCCGCGCGGCTCCGATCTTTCGCTCATCAAACTCGCACTTACTTTGCAAAAGGACGCGGCATGACTTGCCCCATCGAAGCCAAACTGACCGAACTGGGCCTTGCCCTGCCGCCCTCTGCGCCGTCGCGGGCGCTGTATCTGCCGGGCAAGGTGACGGGCAAGACGCTGTTCGTGTCGGGCCATATCTGTGAATGGGAAGGCGTGCCGAAGTATTTCGGCCCGGCCGCGCCCGGCTTTGATCTCGACGAAGGCTTTGCTGCCGCCCGCATGTGCGCGCTGAACCTGCTCTATAACATCAAGGCGGTCACCGGTTCGCTGTCCTCGGTGGCGCAGGTGGTCAAGCTCAACGGCTATGTCGCTGCCACCCCGGATTTCGGCCAAGGCCCGGCGATCGTCAACGGCGCCTCGCAGCTGTTCATGGATCTTTACGGCGAGGCGGGCCGTCACGCGCGCACCGCCGTCAACGTCTCGTCGCTGCCTGAATGTGCGCTGGTCGAGGTCGAGGCGGTGGTCGAGCTGCACTGAGCCGGGAATATCACGTTGGGGCTGGTTTCAGCTGGCGCATGGGCTAAATCGAGCGCGAACGGCGCTTGACGCACGACTGAAACCAGACCCGACGGGACGATATGACGACAGTGAAAACCTGGATCGCGAGCCTGCTGATCCTTGCCAGCCTGATGCTTGGCATCCTCTCTCCAAGCCTTGCTGCTGCGCAGGACACGGCGTCCGAAACGCCGACGCAAAGCAGCCTCGAGCTGCTGCTTGAGGTGATCGAAAACGACGACAGCCGCGCCGCGCTGATCGACGAGCTGAAGGCGGCAACCACCGCCGCCGAGCCGGTCGATGATCAGGTGGTCGACGCGCTGGCCGATGCCGCCGGGCAGAGCGAGCCAGCGGAAGGCACCTCCCTCAGCCGCCGCATCGCCGAAATTACCCAGACCGTGGCGCAGGACATCGCGGCGGGGCTCAGCACCGCGTGGGATCAGATCGCAAGGGCGCCAGCGGTGTTCGACGGCCTTCAGGGCGGCGAGATCGGCGTGCTGATCGAGGCGCTGGAACAGCTGGGCCTGATCATCGTGGTGACGGTGGCGATCTTCCTTGTGCTACGGCGGATCGGCAAGCGCATCTATGCAAGGTTGGGCGCGCGCGCCGAGGCGGCAGGCGCGGTGCGCACCGTGCTGCTGTTCCTGACAACGGCGCTGATCGATGCGTCCATCGTGGTGATCAGCTGGGCGGCGGGTTACCTGATCGCCACCATGTTCATCGGCGGATTTGGCGAGATCGGCATCCGCCAGACGCTCTATCTCAACGCCTTCCTGCTGGTCGAGATGTGCAAGGTCGTGGTGCGGCTGATCCTCAGCCCGGCGGCGGGCAACCTGCGGGTGATGCCGGTGTCGAACGGGGCCGCGAAATATCTGGCGCGGCGGCTGAATTTCATGGTGGGGCTGGTCGGCTACGGGCAGCTGCTGGCGGTGCCGATCGTCAATGCCAGCGTGAATTACGCGGCCGGGCGCGCGGTGTCGGCGCTGGTGGCGCTGATCGTGGTGGGGTTTGCAATCTGGCTGGTGCTGCGCAACCGCCAGCCGGTGGCCGACTGGCTGCAACGCGGCGGCCGTCGCCCCGAAGACATCGTGCAGGAAGCGCGGCTGGAACAGGCCGAAGCGCAGCCGGAAAACACCGCCCCGGATGAATACACCATGGGCACGGTCGAACCGGCGCAGAAACGCGGCGCCTTCCAGACGCTGGCGCGACACTGGCACTGGCCGGCGCTGATGTATCTTGCGGTGATGCTGGTGCTGGTGCTGGTACAGCCCGGAGACGTGGCCTTTACCTCGCTGCTCAATTCGGGTCAGGTGCTGCTGGTGGTGATCGCGGGCATCGCGCTGTCGGGAGCGATGACGCGGGTGATGATCAACGGCGTGCAACTGCCCGAGACCATCAACGCCCGCATGCCGCTGCTGCAACGGCGGCTCAACACCTTTGTGCCCAAGGCGCTGTTCGTGCTGCGCTTTGTGATCTTCGTTGCGGTTGTGGCCTTTGCACTGGATGCCATCAGCCTGATCGATCTGCACGCATGGATGGCCAGCCGGATCGGCGTCGAGCTGACCGGCACGCTGTTCAGCGTGGCGGCGGTTCTGGTGGTGGCCTTCGGCATCTGGGTGGCGCTGACCTCCTGGGTGGATTACCGGATGAACCCGGAATACGGCTCGGTGGCGACGGCGCGGGAAAAGACCCTGTTGTCGCTGCTGCGCAACGCGGCGACCATCGCGCTGGTGATCATCACGCTGATGTTCGTGCTGTCAGAGATCGGGCTGGACATCGCGCCGCTGCTGGCATCCGCCGGGGTGCTTGGCCTCGCCATCGGCTTTGGCGCGCAAAAGCTGGTGCAGGACATTATCACCGGCGTGTTCATCCAGCTTGAAAACGCGATGAATGTCGGCGACGTGGTGAACCTGAATTCGACCTCGGGTGTGGTTGAAAAGCTGACGATCCGCTCGGTGGGTCTGCGCGATGTTTCGGGGGCCTATCACCTGATCCCGTTCAGCTCGGTCGACATGGTCACCAACTATGTGCGCGAATTCGGCTATGCGGTCTGCGATATGGGTGTGGCCTATCGCGAGAACATCTCGGATGTGAAACAGGCGATGCTGGACGCGTTCGAGCAGCTGCGCGCCGATCCCGATCAGGCGGCCAACATCATGGGCGATCTTGAATGGTTCGGGATCAACGCCTTTGGCGACAGCGCGGTGGTGGTGCGCACCCGGATCAAATGCGTTCCGGGCAGCCAGTGGGGCGTGGGCCGCGCCTATAATGGCGTGCTCAAAGAGGTGTTCGACGCGCGCAACATCGAGATTCCCTTCCCGCATCAGACCATCTTTCTGGGCGAGGCCAAGGATGGCAGCACCCAGACGGTCAACATCCGCTCGGACGCATCGTGACGATCCGGGCCGCGCGGGGCATCCTGCGCGGCCCGATAAGCGGGCGCGCAGATTTTATCGCAGAGACTCCTTGATGTCGCATCGCGCCACAGTCAGAGGTTGTGGAAGCCCTTTGTATCTGCTTAAAATATAGGCATTCGCCCGGTCTTGCTTCAAAATCCCGGCTCAGCGTGTTTGTTTTTCTGTCCCTTTGTCGTTGTTCCATTTGTATAGGCATATGAACCTGCCCGCCTGAGGCAGGACAGGAACATCGACCAACGCAAGGCCCCCGCAGATGGGCCGAACAGGGAGTTTCACCACCATGCGCAAACATCTTTTCGCCGCCGCGGCGCTGTGTGCCTCGGCCGTCATGGCCCATGCCGACGCGCTTGATGACGTCATGGCCGCTGGCGTGATGAAGGTCGGCACCGAGACCGCCTTCGCCCCCTTCGATTTCATCGATGCGGGCACCCACACCGGCCTGAACATGGATGTGTTCACCGAGATCGGCAAGGACATGGGCGTCGAGATCGAATGGATCACCCTTGACTGGACCGGCGTTCTGCCCGGCCTCGAGGCGGGCCGTTTCGACGTGGTCGCTGGCCCCGCCACCATCACCGCCGAGCGCATGAAGCGCTACCGCTTCTCCTCGCCGATCGCCGAGGCCACCGTGGCGCTGCTTGCCTGTGCCAAATGCGACATCGAAACCCCCGAAGACATCGCCGGCAAGGCGATCGGCGGCGCGACCGGCACCGCGCAGCTGGCCCAGCTTCAGGAATTTGCCGCAACGCTCGACACCCCGCCCACCAGCATCAGCGAATACGTCTCGTTCAACGAAAGCTACGCCGACATCGCGTCGGGTCGCATCGAGGCGGTCGCCAACTCGCTGCCCAACATCGCCTTTGTCGCCAGCCAGCGCCCCGAAGTGTTCAAGGTCGTGAAGCCCGCCTTCGGCACGCCGACCTATTTCGGCTACCCGGGCCGGATCGAGCCGGAATACGCCACGCTGATGGACAAGATCGACGAGATCCTGCTGGCCATGAAGGCCGATGGCCGCATGGCTGAGCTTCAGGAAAAGTGGTTCGGCACCACCTTCGACATGCCCGACTACATCACCGAGCCCAACATCTAAGACCAACCGGGGCGGCCCTGCGTCGCCCCGCCTGACCAACCGGGGGTGGCCCTGCGCCGTCCGTGCTGACCAACCGCGGGCGGCTTTGTGCCGCCCAGCCTGACCAAGGCCGCGCATGACCTGGAAACTGTTTTCACTGCTGCTCGAGGCGTCGTTGATGACGATCTTCGTCAGCGCGGTATCGATCCTGCTGGGGCTGGTCATGGCGATCATCCTGTCGGGATTGCGCATGTCGGGCAACCGGGCGGCCTATGCCGGAGCGGGGGTGTTCATCAGCTTCTTTCGCGGCGTGCCGCTGCTGGTGCAGCTTTTGCTGATCTTCAACCTGCTGCCGGTCATCGGCATCACCCTGCCCAGCCTTGCCACCGCCATCATCGGTCTGTCGCTGTGCACCGCCGCCTATCAGGCGGAGAACCTGCGCGGCGGCTTTGAGGGCGTCGCCCCCGGCCTGATCGAATCCGCCGAAATGGCCGGGTTCACCAAGGTGCAGAGCTTTATCTGGATCCGCACCCCCATCGCGCTGCGCGTGACCTTCCCGGCGCTGGTGAACGAGGCGATCCTGATCCTCAAGGCCTCGTCGCTGGTGTCTGTGGTCGGACTGATCGAGCTGACCAAGATGGCGCAGAACCTGAGCGCCTCGACCTACCAGCCGCTGCCGATCTTTGCATCTGCTGGTCTGATCTACCTCGCCATCAACCTCGTCGTCGCCTGGATCGGGCGGCGCGCGGAAAACGCCCTGCCCGGATTGCCCAGCCGATGAGCTTTGATTTCGCCGTCATCCTTGCCAAGCTGCCGCAGATCCTGTCGGGGCTGGGCGTCACCATCCTGATCTGGATTGCGGGCACGCTGGCCGCCGCCGTTCTGGGCTTTGTCATCGCCACCCTGCGCCGCTTTGGCGGGCGCCCCGTCGATGTTCTGCTGCAACTGCCCATCGAGGTGCTGCGCGGCACGCCCTTCCTCGTGCAGATCTTCCTGCTGTATTTCGGCGGGCCCTATATTGGGCTGCGGCTGGATCCGTGGGTTGCTGGCCTGCTGGGCATTTCGATCTACGGCGCCGCCTATTACGCCGAGATCTTTCGCGCTGGCTATCAATCGGTGCCGCCGGGCCATGTCGAGGCCGCGGAATGCGTCGGCCTGACGCGCAACCAGATCATCACCGCGATCCTGCTGCCGGAAATGGCGCTGCTGGTGATGCCGCCCTCGATCAACATGGCGGTGATCCTGCTCAAGGAAACCGCGCTGTTGTCGCTGATCACCGTCCCCGAAATGACCATGACCGTGCAGGCCATCGGATCGCAGCAATATGCCTTTGTCGAGGCGCTGGTGATCCTTGCGCTGGTCTACTGGGCGCTGGTGGAGCTCGCCAATTGGCTGGGCCGCCTCGCCGAACGCAACCTTTCGAAGTTGAGCGCCTGACATGTCCGATCCTGCCATCAAGGTTTCCCACGTTTCCAAGCAGTTCGGTGACACGCAGGTGCTGCGTGACATCTCGCTCGAGGTGGCGCCGGGCACGGTGTCCTGCCTGATCGGCCCGTCGGGCTCGGGCAAATCGACGCTGCTGCGCTGCATGGCGTTTCTGGAACAGGCCACATCTGGCAACATCCATATCGAGGGCGAGCCGTTGGGCTTTACCGATGGGCCGGGGCGCAAGCGCCAGTCGCCTGCCGAGCTGCGCCGGGTGCGCTCCAAGATCGGCATGGTGTTCCAGCAGTTCAACCTGTGGCCGCATATGACGGCGCTGGGGAACGTGTCGCTGGCGCTGCGCCGGGTGCGCGGCATGGGCCGGGCCGAAGCCGAAGAGCGCGCCATGAAACAGCTCGACAAGGTCGGTCTGAAAGAGCGCGCGCACCACTACCCGGCGCAGCTGTCGGGCGGCCAGCAACAGCGCGTCGCCATCGCCCGGGCGCTGGCACTGGACCCGACGATCATGTTCTTTGACGAGCCGACCTCGGCGCTGGACCCGGAACTCACCGGCGAGGTGCTCAGCGTGATGCGCGAGCTGGCCGCCGAGGGCATGACCATGGTGGTGGTGACGCATGAAATCGGCTTTGCCGCCTCGGTCGGCAACCGCATTGCGTTTCTCGATGGTGGTCGGCTGCTGTTTCACGACACCCCCGAGGCGGTGTTCGCCGCCCCCCGCGAGCCGCGGTTGGAGCAGTTCCTCGACACCTACCTCGATCGCGGCGCCGCCATGTTGAAATGACCTCTGCCAAGGGAGAGGAGCCAGCGAAATCGCTGCATGATCAGATCCGCGAGGATCTGGAGGCGCATATCCTGTCGGGTGACTGGCCGCCGGGGTATCGCGTGCCCTCTGAACTGGGTCTGGCCAAGCATTATGGCTGCTCGCGGATGACGGTGAACAAAGTGATGACCCAGCTTGCCGGCGCCGGGCTGGTGCTGCGGCGGCGGCGGGCGGGGTCGGTGGTGCTGCCGCAACGCTCGCAGAACGCCGTGCTGGAGATTCACAACGTCAAGGACGAGGTGCTGGCGGCGGGCGGCTGGTACAGCCACGAGATCCTGTCGCGGCGGGTGACAGATGGCGGGGTCGATCTCAGCTGCCTGCACCGCAAGGATTCCGTGCCCTTCTGTTTCGAACACCGGGTCATCGCGCTGGACGCGGTGCCAGATGCGCGCGACGAACCCTTTGCCGATCAGCCCCCCGGCACATGGCTTCTGGCGCATGTGCCGTGGTCCGAGGCCGAAAACGAGATCACCGCCGAAGCCGCCGACGCAGACTCCGCCGCCCGGCTGGGCATCGCCCCCGGCGCGCCGCTGCTGGTGATGACCCGGCGCACATGGAAGAACGGCGATCTGGTGACAGAGGCGCGGTTTGTCTATCCCGGCGGCGGCCACAGGCTGCGGGCGCGCTTTACACCGACTCCGGGATAGGCCGGGCGGTTATCCCGGAATACGCGGCAGGCGCAGCTTGTGGCGCGAATGGGTTATCGGATCAGCCTGTCAGTCCGGGCAGGGCAAAGGGGCGCGGCGGCGGTGTGAGCGGCACCTATGATACCGCGACGGTGCCGGGGGCAGGATTACGCGATCTCTCCGGCAAAGACGCGGTGTTTCAAAGGGTTGAATCCGATGCGCGCCACCAGCTGCGCGGCGCTGTTGGCGTTCCACAGGCAGAAATCGGCAGCCATGCCGGGCGCGATTACCCCCACATCCGCCAGCCCCAGCGCCTGCGCGCCAACGCTGGTCACCCCGGCGAGGCATTCCGGCACCGTCATGCGAAACAGCGTCGCGCCCATGTTCATGGTCAGCAACAGCGAGGTCAGCGGCGAGGTGCCGGGGTTGCAATCGGTGGCCAGCGCCATCGGCACCCCCGCCTCGCGGAAGGCCTGCACCGGGGGCAGGCGGGTTTCGCGCAGCATGTAGAAGGCGCCGGGCAGCAGCACCGCGACGGTGCCAGCCTTGGCCAGCGCGCTGGCGTCAGGCCCGGCGGCGTATTCGACATGATCCACCGACAGCGCCCCGTGCCGCGCTGCCATCCGGCAGCCGCCCTGACGCGACAGCTGCTCGGCATGAAGCTTGACCGGCAGGCCCAGATCGGCGGCGCGCTCGAACAGCGGCTCCAGCTCTTCGGTGCTGAACGCGATGCTTTCGCAGAACCCGTCCACCGCGTCGACCAGCCCGTCTGCATGGGCGCGGTTCAGCCCTTCGATGCAGATGTCATCGATATAGGCGGCGCGATCGGTGGTGCCAGCGGGCAGGGCGTGGGCAGCAAGCCACGTGGTCACCACCCGCACCCGGCGCTCGATCGCAAGGCGGCGGGCGGCGCGCAGCATCCGCAATTCGGTTTCGATCTCAAGCCCGTAGCCGGATTTCACCTCGATGGTGGTGACGCCCTCGGCCAGCAGCGCATCGAGCCGGGGCAGGGCCTGCGCTAGCAGATCATCCTCGCTCAGCGCCCGCGTCGCGGCGACGGTCGAGGCGATGCCGCCGCCCTCGCGCGCGATTTTTTCATAGCTTGCGCCTTCGAGCCGCAGTTCGAATTCGCGCGCCCTGTCGCCGCCATGGATGATATGGGTGTGGCAATCCACCAGCCCCGGCGTCATCAGCGCGCCGCCGCAATCGACGACGTGGCCCGCCCGGAGGCCGGAGCCGACAGCAGTGATGCGCCCGTTTTCGGTCACCACGTCGAGCGGCTCGGCGGTGACGCCGTCTTTCCCGGTCACCACCTGTGCATTTGTCCACAGCGTCTGCATCGCTCTGCCTTCCCTTGAGGGTTCGATAAATATAGACTTTTTGCAGGCAGGCGGAGAAGCCCGCAAGGGGAGAGCAGCATGAAGATCGAGGCAAAGCGGGCATTGCTGCCCGATGGCTGGGCGGAAAACATCTGCGTGACGGTGGCGGACGGGGTCATCGCGGCGGTCGGGCCGGGCAGCGGAACCGGGGTCGATGCGCTGCTGCCCGGCGGGCAGAACCTGCACAGCCATGCCTTTCAACGCGGCTTTGCGGGCATGACCGAAACCCGCGGGCCGGGGCAGGACAGCTTCTGGACATGGCGCGAGATGATGTACCGCTTTGCGCTTGGCCTTGATCCCGAGGGCATGATGGCGATCGCCGAGATGGCCTATATCGAGATGCTCGAAGCCGGTTACACCCGCGTCGGTGAATTTCACTACCTGCATCACGGCCCCGACGGGCGGCCCTATGCCGACCCTGCCGAGATGTCGGCGCGGATCTTTGCGGCGGCGTCGGAAGCCGGGATCCGGCTGACCCATCTGCCGGTGTTCTATGCCCATGGCGGCTTTGGCCGGGCGCAAGCGGGGGGCGGGCAAAAGCGGTTCCTGCACGGGGTGGAGGCGTTTGCCGCGCTGGTGGCGCGCTGTGACGGGCTGGCGCGGCCCGGCGATGTGGTGGGCTATGCGCCCCATTCGCTGCGCGCCGCCGATGCCGATGATCTGGCCGCACTGGCCGAGGCGCTGCCCGGCCGCCCGGTGCATATCCACGTCGCCGAGCAGATGCGCGAGGTCGAGGACTGCCTTGCCATCTTCAACCGCCGCCCGGTGGAATTGCTTTATGAAATCGCCGATGTCGGCCCGCGCTGGTGCCTGATCCATGCCACGCATCTGGCGGCAGAGGAAATCGCGCTGATCGCCCGCTCGGGCGCGGTGGCGGGGCTGTGCCCGGTGACCGAGGCCAACCTTGGCGATGGCATCTTTCCGGCGCAGGCATTCCTTGGGCAAGGAGGGCGCTTTGGCATCGGCACCGACAGCAACATCCGCATCCGGCTGGACGAGGAATTGCGCCTGCTGGAATATGGCCAGCGGCTGACCCACCGGGCGCGCAACCTGCTGACCGATGGCGGCGGCGTCGGCACGCGGCTTTATGCGCGGGCGCTGAGCGGCGGCACGCAGGCGCTTGGCGCGCCAGCGGCGCAGATCGCGCCGGGCGCACCGGCGGATCTGGTGGCGCTGTCCGATCCGCTTGGGTTGGGCGAGGGGCTGATCGAACGCTGGATGTTCGGCAATGATGGTGCGGTCAGCGACGTCTGGGTCGCCGGGCGGCAGGTGGTGACAGAGGGTCGCCACATCGCCCGCGAGCGCGTGGCCGAGGCCTTTGCCCGCACCGTGCGGCGGGTGGTGTCCGAGGCCTGAATGGCTCTTACAGCTGGTCGCGGATCGCTGGGGCGACGCTGCTGCGTTCGACCAGCGACACCGGCAACAGCACCCGGCGCGGCGTGCTGCCTGCGCCGCGCTCGATGGCCGTCAGCGTGGCATCGGTCAGGGTTTCCAGCGATTGGCGGATGGTGGTCAGCCCATGGCTGGCCCAGTCCGACACCGGCGCATCGTCAAAGCCGATGACCGACAGATCGCCCGGCACCTTGCGCCCCATTTCGGCGCGGGCGGTGTTCAGCACCCCAAGGGCCAGCTCGTCGGTGACGCCGAAGATGCCGTCGATGCCCGGCTGTGCCAGCAGCGCGCGAGCGGCGGCGCAGCCGGTTTCGTAGCTGTTTGGGCCTTGGGTCCAGCGGGTGACGCTGCGGCCCGCCTGCGCCATCTCGGCGCAGAAGGCCTCGGCGCGGTCCTGCTTGGCGCTGGTGCGCGAGGCGGAAATCACCACGGCGACGCGTCGGCACCCCGCCGCGATCAGGCGACGCGCCGCGATGCGCCCGCCGCTGGCGCTGTCGGCAAGGATCAGATCGGCTGGCAGGCCCTCGGGCGGGGCGGGCCTGCCGATCAGCACCATATGCGCGCCGTTGCGGGCGCACAGGCGGATCAGCTCTTCGGGCGCCGCACCGGACAGCAGCACCACCGAGCGCACGCGATAATCGAGCAGCGCCGCAAGGTCTCCGTTGCCGCCGCTGTTGAGCAGCAGGCATTGCAGCCCGCGCCGTTGCAGCCCGGCGCTCAGCGCATCGAGCTGCGCCGAGATATAGGGGTTGCCCAGATTGCCGCCGACCACGCCCACCAGATCCGAGCGGGTCTGGTGCAGCGTGCGCGCCAGCCGGTTGACGCGGTAGCCAAGCGCATCGGCGGCCTCGTGAATGCGCTCGCGGGCGGTCTGCGACACCTGCGCGCCGGGGGTAAAGGCGCGCGACACCGCCGAGCGCGACACCCCCGCCAGCCGCGCCACATCGGCAGCCGAGACAAAGCGGCGGCTCATCGCAGCAGGCCTTGCGCCAGCACCTCGCGAGCCAGCGCGATCATCGGCGGCAGCGGGTAGCTGTCATCCTGCCCGCGCAGCGCACGCATCGCGTCCAACGCGCTGTCGAGCGAGGGATAGCGTGCGCGCTGGCGCCAGTGCAGCCACAGCGCCAGCACCCCGACCGAGCGCGACCGCCCGCCCCGGCAATGCACCAGCAACCCGCCGCGCCGATGCCCCGGGTAATGCGGCTTGCCAGCGGTGTAGCACTGGGCCAGCCCGTCGATCAGCATCACCGCGGCGGCAAGCGTTTGCGGCGCATTGCCCGGCCCGTCGATCATGCCGATCTGGTAGCGCCGCATATGGGTGCCATCGGGCAGGATCAGCGGACCGGGAAAGATGTTCATCGCAAGGTTCACCGAGCCGGTGATGTCAGCTTGCGCCAGCGCCGGGGCATCCTCGGCGGCGGTCAGGTTGCCCAGCCACAGCGCGCTGAGGCCGGGGGTCTGCGTGTCCGGAACCGCGAACAGCAGCGGGGTTTCATCTTCGGCGCGCTCAAGGGCCGGGGTGTTGCTGGGTAGGAAATGCATGGATCAGACCTCTAGACTGCTGTCTTGGCACAGGCGCGCCCCCAGCGCCTGCGACAGGCGCGGGGCCTGCGCCAGATCGACAAAGGCGGGCAGGATGCGGCGGGCACCGGTTTGTTCGGCAAGGGAAAGGATGTCGCGCAGCCTTGGGTGAACGTTCCAGCCGCTCCACTGCGCGCGCCCGCTTTCGATCATCGCCCATGCCGGGCTGCTGCGCGGCACATGGCTGGAAAACACGAAGCGAAAGCCGGGGGTGTTGCGCAGCGCCGCCGGAAGCCCGCGTTCAGCATTGGGGCCGGTGGCGATGATGATGTCGCGCGGGCTGGCCGTGGCTGGCGAGACGGTGTCGGGGCGGGTGCCGGTAAGACGGGCGCAATCGTCGGCCACCTCGGCGCAGGTTTTTATGCTGAGGCCGCGCGCGCTTAGCGCCGTCACCATGTCGGCGCCGCGCCCATGCGGCGGGCAGGGCAGGATCGCCCCGTCGGCGCAAAGGCTGGCCAAGGCGTCGATCTGGCCGCGCAGGGCCTCGTCGCGATCGCCGTAAGAGGCATCGGCAATCACCACCTCGGCCCTCGGGAAGGGATCGCAGGGCAGCAGCGGCGCCTCGACGCTGAAATCGCCGGTATAGAGCAGCCCGCCACGAGTTGGCAGCCGCATCCAGATGCCGCCGGGCGCGTGACCGGATCGGCCAAGCAGCAGCGGCAGGCCCAGCACCTCGGCCTCGCCCTGTTCGGGCAGGGCGTGGGCGGCGGGCAGGCGCTGGCCGAGCTGGCGCAGGGTTTCGGCGCTGGCAAACACCGGGGGGCTGCCGATCTCGGGCAGGCGATCCAGCCCGCCTGCGTGGTCTTCATGGGCGTGGCTCAGGATCACCGCGTCGATCCTGCCAGCGCCGCTCAGGTCCGGGCGCTCGCCCGCCTCCAGCCCATCGCCCAGATCCAGCAGCAGGCGGCGGCCCTCCAGTTCGAGCAAGAAGACGGCGGCGCTTTTGCGGCCCATGCCGCTGAGCGCGGTCAGGCGGGCGTTTGCAGCCGCGCTCTGCGGTGCGGGCGCTGAAAATGCGGTCAGTCCCGCCATGGCAACACTCCTTCGGGCAGGCGTCGCCCCAGCAGCAGGCTCAGCCCCATCAGCGCCAGCACCAGCGCCACCATCAGGCAGCCCACGGCGGCGGCAAGGGTCGAAGAGCCCGCCTCGTCGAGAAAGATGATCATCGGCCCGATGGTCTGCGCGCGCGATGACACCAGCAGCACCGAGGTCTGGATCTCGTTGATCGCGGTCATGAACACGAGGATCGCGGCGGCCATCACCGAGGGCGCCAGCGAGGGCAGCACCACGTCGCGCAGCCGCGCAAAGATGCCTGCCCCGGCCAGCTGCGCCGCCTCGTCAAGGCCGCGTTCGATCTGGGCATAGCCGCCAAGGATCGGCCGCAGCGCGAGGGCGAGGAAATTCGACAGGTAGGCGGCAAAGATCACCCAGACCGTGCCGTACAGCCCAGTGCCGATGAACGGCAGGGGGCGCAGGAAGAACAGGATCATCGCCACGCCGATGATGATGCCCGGCAGCGCATAGGCCAGCTCGGAGGCGACGGCCAGCGCCCGCGCCACCCAGCCGGGCCGCCAGCACAGCACATAGCCAAGCGCCACCGCCACCGGGATCAGCACCGCCACCGTGCCCAGCGTCAGCAGCAGCGAGGTGCCAAAGGCCTGACGGATGCCATCGTGGTGAAACAGCGCGTTGGTGAAATTTTCCAGCGTCACGGTGTCGCGCGTCAGCGGCTGGCCGACGCCGCGCACCAGCGCCGTGCCCAGCAGCGCCGACAGCGGTAGCGCAAGGCAGGCCAGCAGATAGGCCCAGGCCGTGGCCTCGATCGGCAGCCGCCAGCGCCCCAGCGCGCGGCGCGGCGGGCGGCGGGTGGCATCGACGCGCTGGTCGCTGCGCCGCCCGAGCCATGCGGTGAGCGCCATGCCAAGCACTGTCAGCCCGGCCAGCAACAGCGCCAGCAGCGCCATGTCATTGAGCGCCGAGGAGCCATAGGAATTGAGCTGCCGGTAAATCAGCGTGATCAGCGTCGGCACGCGGGCCGGGATGCCCAGCATCGCCTGAATGCCGAAATTGCCGATCGACGAGACAAAGGCCAGCGCCGCCCCGGCAAAGATCCCGCCCCGCGCCAGCGGCAATACGATGTCGCGGATCAGTGGAAAGCCGCGCGCGCCTTGCGCCTGCGCCGCCTCGAGCATCGACGAGGGCACCCGGTAGAGGCTCGCGCGCACCGACAGGAACACCAGAGGCGCGTTATACAGCCCGAGCAACAGGATGATGCCGCCCATGGAATACAGCGGATGGCGGGTGCCCGCAGGCAGCGCAAGGCCAAGCGGGCCAAGGATCGGAGAGGCGGGCGAAAACGCCTGAATCCACGCCAGCGCAATGACTTGCGGCGGGATCATCAAGGGCAGCACGAAGCCGAAAACCCACAGCGTGCGCGCCCGCATGTCGCTGAGTGCGCTCAGCAGCGCCGCCAGCGTGCCGACGACGGTGGCCAGCAGCGTCGCGGCGATGGAAATCCATATGGTGTTGAGCGTCGCTTCGAAGATCCGGCGATTGCCGAGGATCTCGACGATGCGCGTCGCGTCAAACACGCCTTTGGGGAACAGCGCCGCGTAGGCCAGCCGGCCCAGCGGCAGGATCGACAGCGCGCCCACGAACAAGGCCAGCGCGATCAGCAGGCCGCGCTCGCCGCGCAGGGCTGCCGGCAGACGAAGCGCCCGCAGGGGGCGCTTCGCAAGGCTATGTGCGAGGGGCACCTGATCAGAGCCCGAAGATATCGGCGAACTTGGCGCGCACGTCTTCATTGGCCGTCACTGCCGCGTCGGCATCGTAGCCAAGCAGGGTCATGTCCTCGAGGGCGGGAAAGCCTTCGGGCGCGGCGACGCCGGGCAGCAGCGGCAGGTTGCCTTGTTCGGCGACCAACTTCTGGGCCTCTTCCGAGAGCAGGAAGTCGATGAACAGCTTGGCTTCTTCCGGGTGCTCGGTGCTGGCCATGATCGCGGCGGGTTCGGTGATGAAGCTGACGCCATCGTCAGGCACGATGTAATCGACGGGCGAGCCGTCGGCCTTGGCGCGCAGGGCGTTGCCATCGACGATCAGCGCGTATTTGACCATGCCGGTGGCGACGGCGTTGGTCGCTGGGCCGTTGCCGCCCTCGGGCACGATGTCCAGATCGTTCAGCCCTTCGTAGAACGCCCAGCCGACATCGGAATTGATCAGCGCGTGCAGGTGGTTCAGCGCGGCGCCCGAATACAGCGGCGAGGGCACGGCGATCTGGCCGCGGTTCTCTTCGCTCAGCAGCTCGGCCCATGTCGAGACCGGCTCGGCGATGTTGGTGTTATAGGCGATGCCGGTGGTCAGCGCCTTGGTGCCAAAGAAGGTCATGTCGGGGTCATAGGTTTCGGGCGCATAGGCTTGGATCGGCGCCTCGGGATAGGCCATCAGGTGGCCGCCGGCCTTCAGCTCGCCAAGGTTGATCACGTCGGCCACCAGCAGCACGTCGGGCTGGATCTGGCCGGCCTCGATTTCTGCGCGCATGACGTTCATCAGCGCCGAGGTGCCGTTGCGGGTCCATTCGACGGTGATGTCGGGATAGGCGGCCTCGAAGGCATCGACGGTCTGCTGGGCGATCTCAGGCGCCTGGCTGGTATAAAGGGTGAGGGTGGTGTCGGCATAGGCGGCGCTGGAAAGCAGCGCGGCGGCAAGCGTCAGGGAGAGGCGCATCATGTCAGGCGTCCTTTTGGGAGGGAGGAAGTATCAGGCGGCGGCGGGAAGCACCCAGCCGTCGCGCAGGGCGATGGTGATCCGCTGGCCCTGCGTCAGCGACGCGGGCGCAGGAATGTTGAGCGTGAAGGGAATGTCGGCGCGCGGCCCGGCCATGACCTCGGCGCGCAGGAAGGCACCGCGATAGCTGGCGCGGATGACATGCGCGGGGATGCCCTCGGCCTCGGGGACCATGTGCAGATCGCCGGGATGAAAGCTGACCCGCGCGCGGGGCTGGGCGCGCTGATCGGGTCGACAGCGCAGCGGCGCGTTGCGCCCGAGCAGCTCGGCGCGGGCGCGCCCGGCGCCCATCGGCTCTAGGCTGCGCACGTCGATGACGCGGCCCTCGCCGATGAAATTCGCCACGGTCTCATCGGCCGGTTCGCTATACAGCGCGCGGGGCGCGGCGAATTGCAGGATGCGGCCCTTGTCCATCACCGCGATGCGATCGGCGAGGGCCAGCGCCTCGGATTGATCATGGGTGATGTAGAACATCGTTGCGCGCGATTGCGCATGGAAGCGGGCGAATTCCTCTTCCAGCGCGGCGCGCAGATGCACGTCGAGATTGGCCAGCGGCTCGTCCAGCAGCACCACCCGGCTTTGCATCGCAAGGCAGCGCGCAAGGGCGACGCGCTGGCGCTGACCGCCCGACAGATCGGCGGGGCGGCGATCGGCCAGCGGGCCAAGTTCGACCGTGTCGAGCACCTTTGCGACCCGCGCCGCGCGCTCGGCCTTGGCCAGCCCGGCGATCTTCAGCCCGTAGGCGACGTTCTGTGCCACCGTCATATGCGGCCACAGCGCATAGTTCTGGAACACCACGCCGATGCCGCGATCTTCGGGGGGCGTATGGCGGCTGGGGCTGGAAACGGTCCGCCCACCAACGGCGATGGTCCCGGCGGAGAGGCGTTCGAACCCAGCGAGACAGCGCAGCAGCGTGGTCTTGCCGCAGCCAGACGGCCCAAGCACGGCGACGAATTCGCCCTCGTTGATGGCCAGTGACACGTCGTGCAGCACCTGTGTGTTGCCGAAACGTTTGCCAAGAGTATCGATGCGAATGTCGCTCATCTGCCGGTCCTGTCCAAGGCACTGCACAGCTGTGCAGTCGCGGCGACAGATGCCCCGCCGAGTTAAAACCGGCGCGACAGTTTGCTGAAGCTTTCATGACAGTTGGCGGCTTTGCGGTGTCAGGTGGAACCTTGACGCCGCGCATCGGTTGTAGGGGCAGAGACATCCAGAAGAACGGAGATCACATGACCCGCACTATCCTTCCCGCGCTCGCCCTCATCCTTGCCGGTGGCGCTGCCACGGCCCAGGGCCTGAACGTCGATCTGCTGCGCTCGGTGGATGATATCGACATCATCGGCCCTGATGGCAATCAGGTCGGCGAGGTCGAAGATATCCTGATCGATGCCGACGGCGCGCCGGTGGCTGCTGTTATCGAAGTTGGTGGCTGGCTCGACATCGGCGACGAGGACGTGGTCATTTCGCTGAGCGAGCTGACCTATCAGAACGGCGCCTACACCACCACCATGACCAGCGACATGCTCGAGACCCTGCCCAAGTGGGACGACTGAGCGATTGCATCGGCCCGGCGATGATCGCCTGTCGATGACCCGCTGACGATGCTTGCCAACAAAAAACGCGCCCCCGGTCGGAACCGGGGGCGCGTCTGGGCGTGGGGGAGGTTAAACCGCGCCCGGCATGAGCTTGCGTGGGAGCCACAGCGCAAGCTCGGGAAACAGGATCACCAGCAGCAGGATGATCAGCATCGGGATCAGGATGATGACCACGTCCCGCATCACCTTCATCACGCTGATCTCCCCGATCGCCGCCGAGATCAGCAGGCACAGCCCGTAGGGCGGTGTCACAAGGCCAAAGGCCAGCGAGATGATGCCGATGATCGCGAAGGTCACCGGGTGGATGCCCGCGGTGGCCGCCACCGGCATCAGCACGGTGCCGAGGATGATGATCGTCGGGATGGCGTCGATGAACAGGCCGAACAGCAGGAACAGCAGCGCGATCAGCAGGCCGGTTTCGAACGGTCCGGCTTCGAACATGGTCAGCCAGCCGACGATGAGGCCCGGCACCTTGTAAAAGGCCAGCAGCCAGCCAAAGGCCGTCGCCGTGCCGATGGCGAACAGCGAGATCGAGGCAAAGCGCCCGGTGTCGTAGAAGATCTCGCCAAGCTGGCTGAAGCTCACGGTGCGATAGACGAACAGCCCGAGGATCATCGAATAGAACGCCGCGATGATGGCGCTTTCGGTCGGGGTCACGATGCCGCCGATGATGCCGCCAACCACAAAGATCGGGGTAAGCATCGCAAGGATCGCGCCTTTGAACGCGCTCCAGAAGCTCGACAGGGTGGGGCGGTCGCTGATCGGGTAGCCGTAAATCCGGGCGTAGACATAGACGGTACCCAGCAGGGCGGCGCCGATCAGCAGCCCCGGAATGGCACCGGCCAGGAACAGCCCGCCGACCGAGATCTGCATGACCCCGCCCCAGACCACCATCAGGATACTGGGCGGGATGATCACCCCCATCACCGACGAACAGGCGGTGATGGCGACGGCAAAGCGCAGATCGAAGCCTTCGCGCTTCATCGCCGGAATCAGGATCTTGCCGCAGCCCGCCGCATCGGCGGTCGAAGAGCCGGAAATGCCCGCGAACAGCATCGAGACCATGACGTTCACATGGCCCAGACCGCCCGGCATCCAGCCGGTCAGCACCCTAGCGAGGTTGATCAGCTTGTCGGTGATCTGGCCTGAATTCATCAGGTTCGCCGCCAGCAGGAAGAACGGCACCGCCAGCAGGATGAAGGAATTGTAGGACTGGAACATACGGTCCAGCAGGATGAACGGGGTCAGGCGCAGATCAAGCAGCACCACCGGCACCGTGGCCAGCCCGAGGGCAAAGGCGACGGGCACGCGCAGCATGACAAGCAAGAGGAAACCGCCCACGAGCAGGGCACAGGCCAGTGCGGTCGAGACGATCATTGTGCGGCGCTCCTTGCATCGCGATAGGTGGCGACGGCTTGCGCCAGCCGGTAGGTTGCAAAGATCGCCCATGCGGCGCCAGCGATGGGCACGGACACATGGGTCAGCGCCATGTTGGCGTTCATCATCACCGAATGCTGGATCGCGCCGAACTTGGTGTACTCGATGCCGTAGATTACAAAGATCGCGCCGAAGATGATCAGCAGCACAAAGACAAAGCCGTTCTGGATCAGCGTGCCAAGCGGAGAGGTCGCATCCGGGATCACCAGCACCGCGAAATGCGTCCCGTCCCAGACCGCGATCATCGAGCCGATCATCACGACCCAGACAAAGATGAAGGTCGCCAGCTCTTCGGTCCACAGGTAAACGGGGATGATGCCGGTGTAGCGCGCCAGCACCTGCGCCGCGACGGGGATGGCCAGCGCCATGGTGAGGATGCCGATGATCACCCTCAGACCAAGGCAGAACCGCTCGAGTATCTTGCCGATCATGTCGTATTGCCTTTGTGTTCAGCGGCGAAGCTCGCCGGGGCAGGGGCAATCGCGCCGGGGAAATGCCCGGCGCGACCGGTCTTGCGCCTTACTTCGCGCGGATCGCGCTCAGCAGCTCGGTGGCGCCGAGCTCTTCGGCATAGGCGTCCTGCACCGGAACCACGAGGTCAAGCATCGCATCGCGGCCCTCGAATTCGGTGACGGTGATCTGGCCCGCGTCGACCATCTGCTGCAGCTTCTCGCCATCCTCGCGGCTTTCCAGCTCGCGGCCATAGGCACCGGCGGCGGCACCGGCATCAAGCACGGCCTGCTGCAGATCCTCGGGCAGCTTGCGGAAGGTCTTGCCGCTCATCACGACGGGGCGCACGGTGATCGTGTGCTTGGTCAGCGTGACGTTCGGCGCGACCTCGTAGAACTTGAGGTTCTGGATCGACGCGGCCTCGTTTTCGAAACCGCCGATCACGCCGGTCTGGATGGCGTTATAGACCTCGTTATAGGCGATGGCCGAGGGCGCAGCGCCAAGCGCCGAAAAGATCTTGGCCTGAATCGGCGCGCCCATCACCCGCATCTTGTGACCGGCCAGCTCGTCCATGTTGGAAATCTCACCGTCGGACACCAGATTGCGCGTGCCGCCCCCGGCATAGCCGATGACCTTGATGTCGGCCTTTTCATAAAGCTCGTCCTCGAGCGGCTTGAGCACGTCCGAAGACAGCACGGCGTTCCAGTGATCGAGATCGCGGAACAGGAACGGCATGTCCATCAGCGGGATCGACGGTGCGAACACCGCCATGTTCGCCGGGGCCATCACCGCGTAATCAATCGCGACGCCCTGCTGCAGGAAGGTGACGAAATCGCTCTCGTCGCCCAGTTCACCGTTGAGGTGCATCTCGAATTCCAGCTCGCCGTCGTAGTTTTCGGACAGCTGCTTTTCGAATGCGCGCAGGGTCTTGGTGTAGGCGTGCTGTTCGTCGAACATGCTGGCGCCGCGCAGCGTGATCTCTGCCGAGGCCGCGCCGGTCAGGCTCGCGGTTACGGTCGCGGCAAGCGCGATGGCCTTCGCAAGGCCCGTTGCTTTGATGGTCATGGAGTTCCTCCCTTTGGAAAAGTCTGGCAGTCCGTTGGCTGCCGGTTGTGCCCTGTCTGGCCTGTCCCTCCTCAGGATACAGCGCCGGGCGGTGGTGAGCATTCTAGTATACCAGATCAGTCTTTGACGCGACGCACAATCGTTTTTGCCCCTGTTTCAGACGTGACTGTAAGTGTTTGCGCTCGCAGTTTCCTGTTCCACACAGGCAAGGCTACCCTGTTCAAGCGCAACCGTCAGTATCTCTTCGATGGCGGCGCGCCAGTCCGGGTTCTTGCCTAGGGTTTCGGGAATCAGTCCGGGCAGGCCATGCAGCGCGGCGGACAGGCTTGTGGCGTCGGGCTGCTCGGGCAGGGCCGCCTTGATCTGCGCCGCGCGCGGGTCGCGCAGCTCGTAAAGGGTGCCGTCATCCTGCCGCCCAAGGCAAAAGCGCATCCACATCGCCGCCGCAAAGGCAAAGGGGCGCAGCGGGCGGCCTTGCGCAATGGCCAGCAGCGCCGGTTCAAAGATCCGCTGCGGCAGTTTCTGCGTGCCATCGGTGGCGATCTGAAAGGTCTGATGCGCGATCGACGGGTTGGCAAAACGCTGCGCCAGCGCCTCGGCATAGGCGTCGAAGGGGGCGCCGGGCAGCGGGTCGAGCAAGGCCGCCGCGGCCGCCATATGACGCCGGACCAGCGCCGCAAGCGCCGGGGTCTGCATGACATCGCGCACGTAGGTGCAGCCGGTCAGATGCCCGGCATAGGCCAGCATCGAATGGCTGCCGTTGAGCATGGTCAGCTTCATGCGCTCGTAGCCCGCCACATCCTTGACGAACAGCGCGCCGCCAGCGTCCCACTGCGGGCGACCGGTTGGAAAGCTGTCCTCGATCACCCATTGCACGAACGGCTCGGTCTCGATGGCGGCGCGATCCTCGCAGCCGGTCAGCCGCAGCGCCTCGCTTGCGGTGTCGGCAGAGGGGGCCGGGGTGATCCGGTCGACCATCGAGCAGGGAAAGGCGATGGTCTGCGCGATCCACTCGGCAAGGGCATCGCCGCGCGCCGCGCCGGCAAAGCCGATCACGCCGTCGCGCAACACCACGCCATTGGCCGGAAGATTGTCGCAGGACAGGATGGTCAGCGGCAGATGCCCGGCCTCGCGGCGCAGGCGGCTTGCCTCGACCAGCAGGCCAAGCACGCCGCGCGGCGCCTCCGGCGTTTCCAGATCGGCGGCCACTGCCGGGTCAGCGCGGTCGGGCGCATGGCTGGCCAGATCGATGCCGTAGCCTTTTTCGGTGACGGTGATCGTCACGATGCGGATTTGCGGGGCGCAAAGCGCGGCCAGCGTGGCGGCGGGGTCGGCGGCGATCACCCGGCTTACGGCGCCAATGACCCGGGCGCGGCTGCCCGAGGCATCGCGTTCGATCACTGTGTAGCGCCCATCCTGCGCGTTGATCTCGCGCGCAATATCGGCAGAGCGCAGGCTGACGCCGACAATGCGCCAGTCTGCGGGCTCTGCGGCCAAGGCATCATCGGTGTAAACCGCCTGATGCGCCCGGTGAAACGCCCCGAAGCCAAGATGCACGATGCCCTCGCCGCGCTGCTCGGGATCATAGGCCGGCGCCTGCACCAGCGGCCCAAGCGCGGCCTTGGCGCCAAGTCTTGCGGCGCTCATTGGATGGTTCCTTCTTGCGGGTGGCTCAGCGCGGTGATGATGCCGCGCAGCTCTGCCAGCCCCTTGAGCCGCCCGATCGCCGGATAGCCCGGCTGGGTGCGCCGGGTGAGATCGTCGAGGATGTTCTGCCCGTGATCGGGGCGGAACGGGATCGACCAGTCGGCCCGGCCTGCCTCGCGGCGCTTGCGTTCCTGGCGCAGCACGGCGGCGACCAGCGCCACCATGTCGGTGCCGCCGCCCAGATGTTCGGCCTCGTGAAAGGAATTCACCGCGGCGTCGCCTTCGATGCGCACGTTGCGCAGGTGCAGGAAATGCACGTGATCGCCAAGCCGGTCCATCATGCCGGGCAGATCGTTGTCATGGCGCGCGCCAAGCGAGCCAGAGCACAGCGTGATGCCGTTTGCGGGCAGATCCGCCATGTCGCGCAGGGCGCGATAATCCGCTTCGGTCGACATGATGCGCGGCAGCCCAAGCAGCGGGAAGGGCGGATCGTCGGGGTGGCAGCACAGCCGCAGGTTCAGATCCTGCGCAACGGGGGCGATTTCGGCAATGAAATCCGCCATATGGGCGCGCAGCCGCTCTGGCGCGATATTGGCATAGACCGCAAGCCGGGCGCGCAGATCGTCCAGTGTCAGGTGTTCGGCGGCGCCGGGCAGGCCGCTGACGATATTGCCGGTCAGCGCGACCTTGTCGGCATCGGTCATGCCCGCATGGCGGCGTTCGGCCTCGGCGACCACGTCTTCGGCAAAGCTCTCGGCGGCGCCGGGGCGCTGCAGGATGTGGATGTCGAAACAGGCGAAATCCACCAGATCAAAGCGCATGCAGGTCGCGCCGCCCGGAAGCCGATGCGCAAGGTCGGTGCGCGTCCAGTCGATCAAGGGCATGAAATTGTAGCAGACCACCTCGATCCCGGCCTGTGCCAGATTGCGCAGGCTTTGCTTGTAGGTGTCCAGATGGGCGCGCCAGTCGCCGGTCTGGCGCTTGATGTCCTCGGAGACGGGCAGGCTTTCGACCACATCCCAGCGCAACCCCGACGGGCTGCCGTCGTGCAACTGCGCCACGTCGGCCTGACGCTGCGCAATGTCCTCGGGCTGCCAGAGCGCGCCGGGCGCGATCTGATGCAATGCCGACACGATTCCCTCGACCCCGGCCTGCCGGATGTCATCGATGGAAACCGGGTCATTTGGCCCGAACCAGCGCCATGTTTGTTGCATTGCGTCTTTCCTTCCCTCGTGCAGGCGGCGTCGAATTGTCGGTCAGCCTTGCACAAAGATTTCTAGTATGGAAGTATGCAAGCTGTCAAACCCGATCTTGAAAGGACGCGGCATGATGCCCGGCATTCCGATGATCCAAACCGCCGAAGGTGCCGTTTCCCCGCAGGTTTACGGGCGACTGCGCGAGCGGATCGTGCGCGGGGCGCTGGCGCCGGGGCAGCGGCTGTCTGAAACCGAGGTTGCGGCAATCTACGACGTGTCGCGCCAACCCGTGCGCGAAGCCTTCATCCGTCTCGCCGCCGAGGGGCTGCTGGAGATTCGCCCCCAGCGCGGCACGTTCGTGCGCAAGATCTCGGTGGCGGCGGCGCTGACCTCGCGGCTGATCCGCGAGGCGGTCGAGGCAGACCTCGTGCGCGCCGTCGTGGCGCGCCGCACCCCCGAGATCGAGGCTGAGCTGCGCGATCACATCGCCCGCCAGCAAGACATCGCGGCAACCGGCAGGCCGGCGGAATTCATGATGCTGGACGAGGCGTTTCACCGGGCGCTGGCGCAGGCCGCCGGGGCGCCGGATGTCTCGACCTATCTCGAGGCGCTGAACGTGCAGCTGAACCGGGTGCGCCACATGACCGCCCGCGAATTCGCGCCGGATATTCTGGTGGCGCAGCACAGCGCCATTGTCGATGCCATCGCGGCAGGCGACGCCGACGCCGCCGATGCGGCGATGCGGCGCCATCTGCGCCAATTCAATCAGGATCTGCCGACCATCGTGCAGAGCTATCCCGACAGTTTCGACGATATCGAGGCATTGAAGACCGAATGACACATGATCTGACTCTCGGGGCCGTTGCGCCCCAGACCCTGCCCGCCGATGCAGACCCGGCCGCATGGGTCGACTGGTACTGGTGCGAGGCGCTTCCGGCTTGGGTCGAAGCCGCTCGCGCGCCGGGGGCCATCGGCTTTCACGATGTGCTGGACGAGAGCGGCGCGCCGACCAACCCGCGGCGGCGCACCATTCTGGCGCAGGCCCGGCTGTTGTTCGCCTTTTCCCACATTGCCCTGCAATCCGGAGCACCGCGCTGGCACGGCGCGGCGCAGATCGCCCGCGACGCCGTGGCGGCCTTGCGCAAGGCGCCCGGTCTTTACTGCCTTGCCCGCAGCGAAACCGGGGCGCCCACCGGCGATCCCGCCGACGAGGTGATGCGCAGCTACGATCTGAGCTTCGTGATCCTTGGGCTGGCCACATGGGGGCGGCTGTCGGATGAGGATGTGTCGGGCGAGATCGAAGCCTGCTGGCGCGCGGTTGAAACCGTGCTCACCGATCCGGCCACGGGGCTGATGCTGGAACATGATGCGCTGAGCGATCCGGCGGCGCCAGATGCGCCGCCGCGCGCGCAGAACCCGCATATGCACCTGTTCGAGGCCTGCCTTCAGGCCTACGAGATGACCGGCGCGCCGGACTGGCTGCGCCGCGCGGGGCGGATGCGCGCCAAGGGGCTGGAGTATTTCTTCGACGATGAGACCGGCACGATTGCCGAATTCATCGCACCCGACCTGTCGCCGCTGCCCTCGCCCGAGGCGGAGCGGCGCGAGATCGGCCATCAATGCGAATGGGCGTGGCTGCTGCTGCGCGAGGCCGATCTTGGCGGCGATCCGGCCTCGCGGCAGATCGCGGCGCGGCTGCTGAGTTTTGCCGATCGTGTCGGATATGAAAGCAGCGGGCCGATGGCCGGTGCCATCTTTGACGCGGTGTCGGCGGATGAGACGTGGCGCGAAGATCGCTTCCTGCTCTGGCCGCAGACCGAGGCGATCAAGTCCTGCGCCGTGCGGGCGCAGGACCCGGTGCAGGCGGATCGGGCGCGGGCGCTGGCGGGGCGGATGTTCCGCAGCTTCTTTGCCGGGCGCTGTCATTACGTGAACCAGCTCGACCAGCAGGGCGGGGTGATCTGGTCCGAGGCGCTGTCGCGGCTGCAATATCACACGGTGCTGGCGCTGACCGAAGGCGCGCGGGCGGGGCTGTGGCGCGGCCCGGCCTGAGCCGGGGCATCGCTGCGCGCCGGGGCTGACATCTGACCTGCATCCTGTCTTCACATTTCCTGCAAACCGGCTGCACCGGATGGTGCGACTGGCGGGCAGGGCACCCTCTGGTGCCGCATCATAACGTGGAGTCCCATCCGATGAGTCAGAACCCTGTCCGCCCCGCGCGCCTCTTTGCAATCATTGCCCTTGCGGCGGCCAGCCTGACGGCGCTGCCGGTGAGCGAGGCCCGGGCCGATGCCTCTGACAGCCGGGTGCAGCTCGCCCAGTCGGGCGAGAAGCCAGCCCGCCCGCCAAAAGAGGCCATCGACGCCTGTTCGGGCAAGAGCAACGGCGCATCCTGCAGCTTTGCCGGCAAGGATGGCACGTCCATGAGCGGCACCTGCAAGGCGCCGGATTCCAAGACTCCGGCAGCCTGCGCCCCGGCAGGGGCCCCGGCGGGAGGCGCCCCCAGCAAAGGCTGATCCGCCGACAACGAACGTCCTTGTGGCCCTCTTCGCCAGAGGAGAGGGCCGCTTGACCGGCTGGTTTCGCGCGCCGCCACGAGGCTGGTCCGCAGGCCGGCGCGCCGGGATTCGCGGGCGCCGATTGCAATCAGAGCAAACCTGCACAGGCAGGCCGCGATGCCCCCTCCGGAAGGGGGCTCAGCGCTCCGGCGATGTTACAGGGGCCGGGCCGGTGCCTGTGGCTCTTCATCCGGATCGAAATAGGCGCTGTTCTTCTCGCGGATCGCCGCGATGGTCGAATCGAGCCGCGACAGGTGCAGCTTGCCGGCCGCGACCGCCGCATCGGGGTCATGGGCGATGACGTGACGGGCGATCGCCGCGTGATCCTCGATCAGAAGCGGCATGCCGCGCTCTTTGGACAATGCCAGCATGCACAGCCGGTCGAGTTTCGATTTCTCGCTCCGGATCACGTCGAAGGCGTATTCCGTACCGGCAATTTCGCATAGCAGCCTGTGAAAGTCGTAATCCATCTGTCCGAATGCGTCGAAATCCGCGTTCTCCATCAGCGCCTTTTGCGCCGTGATCGCCGCGTCAAGCGCTGCGGCTCCGGCGCTGTCGCAATGGGTTGCGGCGCGGCGCAGCACCTCGGCCTCGATCGTGGCCCGCACGAAACGGGCTTTTTCGATGGTGCGGTTCGAAAAGCGTTTGACCTCGGTCGCCTTTTGCGGCCGGATCAGCAGAAGATCCATGTTGGCAAGGCGGGTGAAGGCGTCGCGCACCGGCTGGCGCGACACACCGAAACGGGTCGCGATCTCGGCTTCGGAGATCTTGCTGCCGGGCAGCAACCGCAGGGAGACAATCTCTTCATATAGATGGCTGGTGACGATATCGACGCCGGTGCGCCGGTCCCAAGTCTTGGTCATATCTGCCATTTAGCTCTCCTGATAGCGTCTCATAGCCACAAGGTCTGATGAAATCCAGACGTCAGAAGGCTCGGTGGTGCGCCAGCGCCAAGGCGAAGGCGCTTTTGGCACAGGGCTTGCAAAAAGGCCCGGCGCCTCCTTTGGGGGACGCCGGGCCTGAGATCAGAGCGATGCCGGGGCGCGGCCCTTAGCGCAGATCCTCGGGCAGCAGCGCCGCGGGGATGTTCTGGTAGCACACCGGGCGCAGGAAGCGCCGGATCGAGAGGGTGCCGACCGATGTGGCGCCAAAGTTGGTCGACGCCGGGTAGGGGCCGCCATGCACCATGGTATCGGAGACCTCGACGCCGGTGGGGTAGCCATTGGCCAGCACCCGTCCCGCCATCTTTTCAAGCACCGGCAGCAGGGTGCGGCCAAGCTCGGTGTCGCCATCGTCAAGCTGCAGCGTTGCGGTCAGCTGGCCGGTGAAGCTGCGGGCGATCTCGTCCATCTGCGCCGCATCCTTGACGCGCACGATCAGCCCGAGCGGGCCGAAGACCTCTTCGGCGAGCGCATGATCCGCCAGCCAGGCCTCGGCCGAGACCTCGAACAGCTGCGGCAGCGCGGCCCGGCCTTCGCAGGGCTTGCTGAGCAGCGTGGTCACCCCGGCGCTGGCCGCAACGCGGGCCGCGCCATCGTCAAAGAACGACGCCATGTTGTCGGTGAGCATGGTCTGCGGCGCGGTGGCCTCGAGCGCGGCAGTGGCTGCGTCGCGGAACGCATCGGCCTCGGGGCCGTCGATGATGATCGCGATGCCGGGGTTGGTGCAGAACTGCCCCGCGCCCATGGTCAGCGATCCGGCCCATGCCTTGCCGATGTCGGCGCCGCGGGCGCTGGCCGCCTGCGGCAGCACGAACATCGGGTTGACGCTGCCAAGCTCGCCGTAGAACGGGATCGGCTCGGGGCGCGCTGCGCACAGATTGAAAAGCGCGCGACCACCGCCGAGGCTGCCGGTGAAGCCAACCGCCTTGATGCGCGGGTCCTGCACCAGCGCTTCGCCGACAGCGCGGTTGCCGCCCTGCACGAGGCTGAAGATGCCCGCATCCATGCCAAGCTCGGCAATGGCGGCGGTGACGGCATCGGCAACGATCTCGCCGGTGCCGGGATGTGCGCCATGGCCCTTGACCACCACCGGGCAGCCTGCGGCCAGCGCGGCGGCGGTGTCGCCCCCGGCCACCGAGAAGGCCAGCGGGAAGTTCGACGCGCCAAACACCGCGACCGGGCCGATCGGGCGCTGCATCATGCGCAGGTCAGGGCGCGGCAGCGGTGCACGGTCGGGCAGCGCCGCATCGAAGCGGCGATCCAGATAGGCGCCGTCGCGGATATGCGCCGCAAACAGGCGCAGCTGGCCGGTGGTGCGGCCACGCTCGCCCACAAGGCGGGCCTCGGGCAGCCCGGTTTCCGAACTGCCGACGGCGGTGATGGCATCGCCGCGCGCATCGATCTGATCGGCGATGGTTTCGAGCAGCACGGCGCGCCGCTCGCGGCTGGTGGCGGCAAAGCCTTCAAAGG
Source organism: Salipiger sp. 1_MG-2023 (assembly GCF_030547555.1). Taxonomy (NCBI): domain Bacteria; kingdom Pseudomonadati; phylum Pseudomonadota; class Alphaproteobacteria; order Rhodobacterales; family Roseobacteraceae; genus Salipiger; species Salipiger sp. 1_MG-2023. Next base: position 73,697 of record NZ_JAUOQN010000008.1, read on the forward strand.
CGGCATGGGCAGCGGCGCAGGCGCGCGCGACCAGATCGGGGCTGCCAGAGGAGAAGGCCGCGCCCATGCCGGTGGCCGGCGACGAGGAGAAGGTCGTGTCCGAGGTCACGCGCTCGCCGGCAATCAGGTGGGATCCGTGGAAGTGATAGGTCATGTTCAGCGTCCCGTTCGCTCACGCCATTCGGCGTATTTGGTCAGGTTTTCTTCGTCGGTCGCAGGGTAAAGGCCGATGATCCCGGCCCCGCCCTCGACTTGTTCGAGCACGAAATCCTCGAAGGATTCCATGCCGGTGCATTCCTCGGCGATCTCGTCGGCAAGATCCGCCGGGATCACCATCACGCCGTCGCCATCGCCAAGCATCACATCGCCCGGAAACACCGGCGCATCGCCGCAGGAGATCGGCACGTTGATGTCGATCGCCTCGTGCAGCGTCAGGTTGGTGGGCGCAGACGGGCAGGCGAAATAGGCCGGCATGTCCAGCGCGCCGATGCCAGCGGCATCACGCACCCCGCCATCGGACACCACGCCAGCAGCGCCGCGCTTGGCAAGGCGGGTGATCAGGATCGACCCGGCAGTGGCGGCGCGGCTGTCCTTGCGCGCATCCATCACCAGTACATGCCCCGGCGGGCAGGTTTCGATGGCCACGCGCTGCTTGTGCTCGCGGCTGCGGAAGGCGGTGATCGGGTTGCGGTCTTCGCGCGCCGGGATGTAGCGCAGGGTGAAGGCCTGCCCCACCATGGTGACCGGCTTGCGCTCTACCGGCACCACGCCTTGCACGAACTGGTTGCGCAGGCCGCGCTTGTAAAGGGCGGTCGCAACCGAGGCGGTCGAGACCTTCATCAGCTTGTCCCGCGTTTCATCGGACAGGATGTAGTCTGCCTGGTCTTTCATTTTGGGGTCCATCCTTCGATAGGGGGTAAGGGTTACGGGGTCAGTGCGTCTGATTGACGGGCGGCGTGGCGGGTTTGCGGCGCTGGCGCACCGCCTTGTAGATCGAGACCGCCCAGAGCAGCAGCACGCAGACCCCGAGGGTGGCCGCGATGGGCCGCTCGAAGAAGGCGAGCAGATCGCCGTTGGACTTGATCATCGAGGTCATGAACATGCGCTCGAACATCGGCCCAAGCACCAGCCCGAGGATGATCGGGGCGACCGGCACGCCGTTTTCCTCGAGGATCCAGCCGGTGATGCCCATGCCCAGCATGATGACGATGCCGAACACCGAGTTGGTCATTGCAAAGGCACCGACGATGCACAGGCTCATGACGATGGGCAGCAGCACGCGCGAAGGCACGCGCAAGGTCTGCTTGGCCACTTTGACCGCGCCCCAGCCCAGCGGCACCATCATCAGCGTGGTCAGCACGAAGATCATGAACACCGCGTAGATCAGCTGCGGGTTTTGCAGGAACACCGTCGGGCCGGGGTTCATGCCCTTCATGTAGAGCACGCCGATGACGATGGCGGTGACGCTGTCGCCGGGGATGCCGAACACCAGCGCCGGGATCCACGAGCCACCGATGGCGGCATTGTTGCCGGCAGAGGCATCGACCAGCCCCTCGACATGGCCGGTGCCGTATTTCTCGGGGGTCTTGGAGAATTTCTTCGACACCGCATAGGACATCCATGCGGCGATATCGGCGCCAGCGCCCGGAAGCGCCCCGATCAGCACGCCCATCAGCGAGCCGCGCACCACATTGGTGGGATGGCGGCGGATGATGCCGCCGACGCCCTTGAACAGCGGGCCGGGCGTGACGCGCATCTCGGTCGGTGCTGCGCGGCCATGCAGGCGGATGACGCCGCGCATGACCTCGGCCAGCGCAAACAGGCCGATCATCGCGGGGATGAACTCGATCCCGGCCAGCAGGTCGGTCATCCCGAAGGTAAAGCGCGGCACGCCGGTGGTCGGGTCAAGCCCAACCGTCGCCAGCGTCAGCCCCAGCAGCAGCGCGACGGCCGCCTTCAGCGGATCGCTCGAGGCGACGAAGATGGCGCAGGACAGGCCCAGCGTCGCCAGCCAGAAATATTCGTAAGAGGTGAAGCGCAGGGCGAATTCGGCCAGCATCGGCGCCGCGACCACCAGCACCGCGATGCCGATCAGCCCGCCGATGCAGGACACTATGAGGTTGGTCCCAAGCGCCTCGTTCATCTTGCCGCGCATGGTCAGCCGGTAGCTGTCCTCGACATAGGCGGCAGAGGCCGGTGTGCCGGGAATGCGCAGCAGCGCGCCGGGGATGTCACCGGCAAAGATCGCCATGCTGCTGGCCGAGACGATGGCCGCCAGCGCCGGGATCGGATCCATGAAGAAGGTCAGCGGCACCAGCAGCGCCGTGGCCATGGTGGCGGTCAGCCCGGGCATGGCGCCGACGAACATGCCGAAGGCTCCGGCGAGCAGCGCGGTCAGCAGAACTTCGGGTGACATCACCAGAAGGAAGGCTTGCGAAAGAATATCGAGTCCGGGCATTTACAGCACCCCGTCCAGAAAGCCGCGCGGCAAGGGCACACGCAGAAGGTCGACAAACAGCCACCAGCAGACCACCGTCGTCGCCAGAGCGAGCAACAGCGCCTTGATGGCGGACAGGCGCAGCACCAGAAACAACACGCTCAGCCCGATCACCGACACCGGCAGGAAGCCCAGCATCGGCGACAGCCAGATCTGTGCCAGAATGTTGCCGAGCACGGCAAACAGCGCCGGGGCACCGCCCTCGCGCAGGTCGGGAACCAAGGCAAACACCGGCCCCGAGCCGCCAGCCGCGCTGCGCCGCAGCCGCAGCTCGCGCAGCATCATGATGGCGCCGCAAAGGATGAAGCCCACCGCAAGGATCGACGGCAAAAGCGCCGCGCCGTAAGGCTGGCCCTGGAAGGACGGAAACTGCGACGCCAGCCACAGCACCGCGATCCCGAGCAGGACGAAAAAGCCGCCCAGCAGAGCGTCGGAAAGTTTCATGGAGTCCCCCCGGGGTCATTCAGAACGGGCGACCGGGCCACGAGGCCCGATCGCGCTGCATTGGATGGCGATCAGCCGGGCTGCTTGATCAGGCCGGCGGCGGCCATGGTCTCGCCCATCTGCGCGTCGGCGTCGGCCATCATCTGGGCGTGTGCCGCCGGGTCGAGATACGAGATGTTGAAGCCACGCCCGTTCATGAACTCGACGAACTCGGGGTCGACCACGATCTCGGCCAGCGCGGCGGACACCGCGTCGGCGGCCTCTTGCGGCATGTCCTTGGGGCCGCAGATGCCGCGCCATGTGGCAAGGGCGAAATCGGCGGCGCCGGTTTCGATCAGCGTCGGCACATCCGGGTGGCTCGAGGCGCGCTCGGAGCCCATCAGCGCGATATTGACGGCGCGGCCAGCGTCGACCATCGCCTTGGTCTCGCCCAGAGACACGGTCACGAGGTCGATGCCGCCCGCGATCAGATCCTGCATCGCCGGGGCCGAGCCTTCGGAGGGCACCCAGATCACGTGGTTGCCGTCAAGCCCGAGCGATTGCAGCCAGCCCACCAGCGCAAGGTGCCAGATGCCGCCCTGCGAGGTGCCCGATGCCTTGAACGTGCCCGGCTCGGAATTCACCACGGCTTCGGTCAGGCTGTCGATGTCCTGATAGTCGCTGTTCGACGATACGGTGATCGCCGGGCTGTCGGCGTTCATCAGGCCAAGCGGTGTGTAATCTTCGTGGGTGAGCTGGGTCAGGCCGAGGTGATGCATCATCGCGATCTCGACCGTGACAACGCCAAGGTTGTAGCCATCCGCCGGAGCGGTGGCGATGGCCGAGTGACCGATGACGCCAGCGCCGCCGGTGCGGTTGACCACGGTGATCGGCTGGCCAAGGCGCCGCTCGAGCAGCGCCGAGATCATCCGGCCGGTGGCATCGGTGCCGCCGCCCGCGCCCCATGGCACGATCATCGTGACCGGGCGCGTCGGGTAATCCGCGGCCAAGGCCGGACCGGCCATCAGGCCAAGCGCCGAAACCGATGCGGCACCAGCCAGAAAGCCCCGGCGCGAGGTATTATAAGAATCTGTCATGTCATCCTCCCATGGATCACGTGCCCGGCTTGGGCAAATTGGACGGTCCGCTCTGTGTCCTCGCGCGGTCCGGCCAGTTTCATACCGCCGCAGCCAAAGCTCCCCCTCGGCTGCGACAGGCGTCGCACACCGCCGGCTGGAGACTCTCCGTTCGGCGATATTTGTAAGGATGTGTCACATGTCGCCTTGATATGTCAAGACTAGTATTCTAGTACTCGCTGAAAGAACGGTTCAGGGGAGGTCCGGCAATGGGCTACGACAGGCTCAAGGTTGCAATCACGGGTGCGGGGGCGATCAGCCAGTTTCACCTCAAGGGGTGGCAGGCGCAGCAAGGCGTCGAGATCGTGGCGATCTGCGATCCCGACCAGAGCAAGGCAGAGCAGCAGGCGGAGGCCTTCGGCATCCCCGAGGTGTTCACCGACATGGTGCAGATGCTGGACGCCACGCGCCCCGATGCGGTCGACATCATCACCCCGGTCGGCAGTCACGCGCCGCTGGTGCGGCTGGCGGCGGATCGCGGCGTGCATGTGATGTGCCAGAAGCCGATGACCCCGACGGTGGCCGAGGCCGAGGCGCTGATCGGCGATGTCGGCGAGCGGGTGCGATTTATGATCCACGAGAACTACCGCTTCCGCCCGCATTACGCCGAGCTGGCGCAGCGCATGGCCGCGGGGCAGGTGGGCCGGTTGCGCCACGCCCGCCTGACGGTGCGGGCCTCGGCGGTGCTGGATTACCCGGGCAAGCAGCCGTTCCTGCTGGGCCGCCAGCCCTATCTTGCCGATTTCCGCCGCCTGCTGGTGTTCGAGGTGCTGATCCACCATCTGGATGCGCTGCGCGCCATTCTCGGAGAGATGCGCGTCGAAAGCGCCACGCTGGACCGGATGAACCCGGCGCTCAAGGGCGAGGACGTGGCGCTGATCCAGCTGCGCTCGGACGACGGGGCGCTGGTGGTCATCGATGCCGATATTGCCGCGCCCGGTCATCCGCCGCTGCCGGCGGACCGGCTGGAATTGCTGGGCGAAACCGATACGCTGATCTATGATCGCGACCGCATCACGCTGCTGTCGAGCCCCGATGACGTGTCGCTGCATGACCTTGCTGCGAATTATCAGGCCTGTTTCACCGGCGCTGTGACGGATTTCACCGAAGGGCTGCGCAGCGGACGGGCGTTCCAGACCGATCGGCTGGACAATCTGAAGACGTTGCGGCTTATGGAAGACATCTATCGCGCGGCGGGTGTCGCGATCTGACCCCGCCAAACAGGAGGAAACGGTGACCGACGCCGGGAAACCATCGCTGGCCGACCAAGTCTACGATCAGCTCTTGGCGCGGATCACCGACGAAACCTACGAGCTGCACAGCCGCCTGCCCAACGAAGAGGCCCTGCGCCACGAATTCGGCGTCTCGCGCCCGGTGGTGCGGGCGGCGCTGGCAAGGCTGCGCAGCGATGGCATGATCCAGTCGCGGCGCGGCTCTGGCAGCTATGTCATCCGCCGCCCCGACAGCAAGGTGGTCAGCTTCGTGCCGCTTGGCTCGATCACCGACATCCAGCGCTGCTATGAATTTCGCATCGACGTCGAGGGGGCAGCTGCCGGATGGGCGGCGCGGCGGCGCACCGACGACGACCTCGTTCAGATCGAGCAGGCGTTTCAGGCGCTGGAAACCACCTACAACGACAAGCAGCCCGGCATCGACGCCGACCAGCGCTTTCACCTTGCGGTGGCGCGGGCGTCGCACAACCTGTTCTTTGTCTCAACGCTGGAATCGCTGCGCCAGCAGATCGCCTTCGGGGTAGAGCTGTCGCGCTCGCTGACCATGCTGGATGCGCCGCAGCGGCAGGAACGGGTTCTGGCAGAGCATCGCGCGGTGATCGAGGCGATCCGGGCAGAGCAGCCAGAGCAGGCCGAGGCGGCAATGCGCGCCCATATCACCGCAGCCAAGAATCGCATGTTCATCGGGCAGGAATAGGCGCAAGCCAGCGGCCCCCCGAAAGGGGCCGCCGCGAAGCTCAGGCCAGTGCTGGCAGCTTGCTGCGCAGATAGGCGAAATGCTTTGCCGCCATGCCCCGGTAGGGGCGCCAGCCATCGGCGGTGTTCTGCGCCACCGCATCGGACAGCACCGCCAGCGGCGCCCCGGTGGAGCGGGCAAGGATCAGCGTCTGCGCCGCCTTTTCGAAGAAATACAGATCCTCGAACGCATCGGCTACGGTCTCACCCACGATGGTGACGCCGTGGTTGCCCATCACCAGCACGGATTTGTCGCCGATGGCATCGGCAATCCGCTCGCCCTCTTCGGTGGCATCGGCAATGCCGCCGAAGGACAGGTCATAGGCGGTGCGCCCGTAAAAGCGCGCGGTGTTGTTGTCGATCGGCACGATGGTGGGATCGGCAAGGCAGGCCAGCGCCGTGGCATAGGGAGAATGGGCGTGCAGCGCCACGCGCGCCTCGGGCAGGCGGCGGTGCAAGGTGCCATGCACGCACCAGGCCGAGGCATCGACGCCCTCGGGGGTGGCTTCGTTGCGGCTGTCGAGCAGCAGCAGATCCGCGGGCGCGATGGTGTCGAAATGCTGCCATTTCGCGTTCAGCAGGAATTGCTGCCCATCCGCCGACACCGCGGCGCTGAAATGGTTGCCGACGCTCTCGGACCAGCCGAGCATGTGGCAGATGCGAAACGCATCTGCCAGCTCGGCGCGCAGCTGCGCCTCGGTGTTGGTAGGGGTTACCGGGGCGTTCATGCCTTGAACCGCCCTTCGCTGACCAGCGCGCGATAGGTCGAGCGCATTTCCGAACGGTCGACATAGCAGCCGCGCAGGTAGCGATCGCCGCTGGTCGCGGTATAGGCGGCGCGGCCATGCACGATGCGGTGGTTGTCGAACACCATGCATTCGCCGCCCTTCATCAGGAAGCGCATCATGTACTTGTCTTCCTGCAGCATCCGGCCAAAGCGGCAGAAGGCGGGGTAGTAATCATCCAGCAGCTTCTGGTCGAGATCGAAGATATCCGCCATGTGCTGGCTGATGGTCAGGCCGGACACTTCGCCATACTGGTCAAGTTCGATCACATATTGGCGCGAGCGCGCATCATAGGTGTCATGCTCGCAAAAGAAGGGGATGGCGATCTCGGACAGCAGCTTGAAGCCTTCGGGGTCGCGCTTGCGGAAATCATTGGCCACGGCGACGCCATCGGCATAGAGGCTCTCGCCGCCCTGCACGGTGTTGGCGCGGCAATGCAGGAACTGGATGCCCGGCGCGAATTCCTCGGCGGGGGTGTCGGTGTGCAGCTCCAGCGCGCCAGCGGTATAGGCGGTGTTGGTCGGGTTGATGTGGGTCTTCACATCGAAATAGGTGCCAAAGAAGGTCGGGCGCACAAAGCCCATCAGCTCGGCGGTCTGGGTCAGGCCTTCGTCGCTGTCGGGCATGTCGGTGACGATGGTGAACCCGTGCACCAGCATTGCCTCTATCCACTTGGCGCGGGTCTCGTTGCTGGCGACCAGCTCGGGCTGCGAGAAGCGCGGCACCGACGGGTAATGATCGCCGAACCACGGGGTGCGCGACAGGTCGGCCGGGTCCTTGCGGGTGCCGCCATTGGCATAGGTTTCCAGCCAGCAGAGCGGCATCCGGGTGACGTGATCTTCGCCGTCCCATGCGATCACCAGTGCCTCGCCCTCGACCACGGCGGAGGCGGCGCGCGGTGCCGTCTCGAGGTGGAAGATGTCGAAGCTGCGCTCGCGCGTCACCGGGCTGAACGAGCTGGGGCAGTTGTCGCGCAGCCAGTAGTAGTTGAAGTAATGCGCCTTGCCGTCGGGCAGGGTGATGTCGAGCCCCTTTTCGCCAAGCGTGATGGCATGGGAAGCGGTGATCGGAGAGCTGAGGTCGTTCATCTGCGGATCTCTCTGCGTTTCATGAGGGAGGAGGGAGGCGGTTTTGACAGGGTGGAGCATTCCATCAATTCCCGTTCGCCAACAGATCGGTTAGTCTGAAGATAATATAAGCCACAGCTTAAACTGGACCGCATGGAACGCCTGCCCCCCCTTCGTCTTCTGGTGACTTTCGAGGCGCTGTCGCGCCATGGCTCGATGCGCGATGCCGCGGCCCGTCTGAACGTGACGCAACCGGCTGTCAGTCAGGCGTTGCGGGCGCTTGAGGATCATGTGGGGGTGGGGCTGATCGATCGCTCGGTGCGACCCGCGCGGCTGACCGAAGCTGGCGAGATGCTGGCGCGGGGGGTGCGCGAGGGGCTGGCGCGGATCTCGTCAACGCTGGAAGACATCCGGGCGCTCAACACATCGGGGGAGCGGCAGGTCACCGTTTCCTGCACTCTGGGCATGGCAACCTACTGGCTGATGCCGCGTCTGCCGTCTTTTTACGCAGCCCATCCGGACATCACCGTGAACGTGCAGGCGCCCGCGACGGATCTGCCGGTGCTGACGCCGGGGATCGACGTTGCCCTGCGCTACGGCACCGGCGGGTGGCGCGAAGGGAAGACGCGCAAGCTGTTCGACGAGCTGATCTGCCCGGTCGGGGCGCCCGCATTGGTGGAGCGCCTGCTGGCCGAGGGGGTCGGTCTTTCGACGGCACCCTTGATTCATGTGCGCAGTCCGTATAATCAGCATTGGGCCGGTTGGGAGGATTATTTTCAAGCAACTGGCACCTCGCGCCCTCGTGGTGGCGGGCAGAGTTTCAACAACTACGTTCAGGCCGCACAGGCGGTCTATGATGGGCGTGGGTTGATGCTGGGCTGGCGCTCGATCACCGGGCGGGCCGTACAAGAAGGCGCGCTAAGGCACTGGCCGGAGGGAACGGTCGATCTTGGCACCGCCTATTATGTAACGACCGCGGCCGTGCCATCGCAAGATGCGCGCGTTTTCGTCGACTGGGTCTGTGAGGAAACGGATACGCAATGATCCCGACGCAGACCGTCACCGGGCTGCGTGGTCTGCGCATGGCACGGGCTGCGACAAGGGGGCTGGCCCAATCAGAGCGACCCCATTGGGTCAAATGACATTGCTTTACTGGGTTTTGGATCTGTCTCAGGTTCATCGCCAACCCGACAACAAAGAGAACGAAAGCCCGTGCGCCTGACGAAATTCAAATTCTTCGCCATTGGCGCCTTGCGGCACGATCTTTGGAAAAGCACGGTTCTGCCCCGCCGGATACGGCGGGCCGACACGGGCACCGGGTCCATCAAACGGTGCCAGCTTTGATCGCCTGCGGTGTCCTCTTTGGCGGCGCTGCGCGGTGCCCGGCTGCCATGCCTTGCGCGCAGGGGGGCACCCGGTGAGCGCAACGGCAGATCCTCCTCTGGCTTATACTGAAACACCCTTTCTGCGCGGTGCCCTGCCAACGGCATGTGCGAGCGCCCCGGGGCGAGGCCTGTGCGGCCCGCGCCAAACCGCCCAAAGACTGCGCATCGATCACACGCCGCAGCGGATCAGGGCACAGTTGCAGCCCCTCGGCGATACCCTCGCCTTGAAAGCCCGGCTGCGCGGCTTTGAACATGACCACGACATCCCCCGCGTCTTTATGATGACGCCATTCCACGTCTTTGTGGACAGGTCCACATGCCCCCGGGAAACCGCGACGGGGCGATGCGCAAACAGATCAACAATCCAACAAAAACAGGGAAAAAACCATGACTGACAAACTGAAAAACCTTCGGGACACAATTGCGCTGCCCGGCATCAGCCGCCGTGGATTTCTTGGAACCGCGTCTGCCGCCGCGATGACGGTGGCCGGTGCCAACCTGATGTTCGCCGGCAAGGCCAACGCGCAGGAACCGGTCAAGGGCGGCACGCTCAAGATGGGCCTTGGCGGCGGGCAGAGCAGCGACAGCCTTGATCCGGCGCTGGCGGCCAACTCGGTTACCTTCCACGTGCTGCGCACCTTCGGGGAAACCCTTGTCGATGTCAGCCCCGACGGTTCGCTCGACATGCGCATTGCCGAAGAGATCGAAAGCTCGCCCGACGCCAAGACATGGCGCTTCAAGATCCGTCAGGGCGTTGAATTCCACAATGGCGAGATGGTGACCCCCGAGGACGTGCTGGCCACGCTCGAGCGCCATTCCGACGAAGAGTCGCAATCGGGTGCGCTTGGCATCATGCAGGGCATCGAGTCGATGAGCATCGATGGCGACTGGCTGGTGGTGAACCTTGACACCGCCAACGCCGACCTGCCCTACCTGTTCTCGGATTACCACCTGCAGATCCAGCCCGGCGGCGGGCGTGACAATCCGGCGGACGGCATCGGCGCTGGCGCCTACAAGATCGTCAGCCACGAAGCCGGCGTGCGCTATACCTTCGAGAAGCACGAAAACTACTGGGATGACACGCGGGGCCATTACGATGGTGTTGAATTCCTGATCATCAACGATTCCACCGCCCGGATGGCGGCGCTGCAATCGGGTCAGGTGCATATCGCCAACCTCGTCGAGCCCAAGGTCGCCAGCCTGCTGTCGCGCGCGCCCAACATCAATGTCACCAATGTCGCGAGCCGCGGACATTACGTGTTCATCATGCATTGCGACACCGCGCCCTTCGACAACAAGGACCTGCGGCTGGCGCTGAAATACGCCATCAACCGCCAGGAAATGGTCGACAAGATCCTTCAGGGATATGGCACGATCGGCAACGACACCCCGATAAACGCCGCCTATCCGCTGTTCTCGGGCAAGCTGGAGCAGCGCAACTACGACATCGAAAAGGCCGCAGAGCATTACAAGGCGTCCGGCCATGATGGCAGCCCGATCGTGCTCAAGGTCGCCGATGGCGCCTTCCCGGGGGCTGTCGATGCCGCCGCGCTGTTCCAGCAATCCGCCGCCGCTGCGGGCATTCCGCTGGAAATCCAGCGCGTGCCCAATGATGGCTACTGGTCGGAAGTCTGGAACAAAGAGCCGTTCTGCGCCTCGTACTGGGGGGGGCGCCCGGTTCAGGACCAGATGTATTCGACCGCCTATCTGTCGACCGCCGACTGGAACGATACCCGCTTTTCCAACGAGGCGTTCGATGCGCTGCTGCTCGAGGCACGGGCCGAGCTTGACGAGGAAAAGCGCATCGGGCTTTACGATCAGATGGCGGAAATCCTGCATGACGAAGGCGGCGTGATCTGCCCGATGTTCAACGATTTCGTCGAAGGCATGAGCACCAAGGTTCAGGGCTGGGTCGCCGACGGCGGCCAGGACACCATGAACGGCCTCGCCCCGCACAAGACCTGGCTGGTCGGCTGACGTGTTGCGACATCCTATCCTGAAACTTCTGGCCCAGCGTCTTACGCTGGGCCTGCTGCTGCTGCTTGCCGCCTCGGTGCTCATCTTCATGGGCACCGAGATCCTGCCGGGCGATGTGGCGCAATCGATCCTAGGGCAAAGCGCCACTCCTCAGGCGCTGGCCAATCTTCGTGAACAGCTGGGCGTGAACGAACCGGCGATGACGCGCTATTTCGACTGGCTGTTCGGGGTTTTGCGCGGAGACCTTGGAACCGCGCTGACCAATGGTCAGGATATCGCCACCGCCATGGCTGGCCGCCTGTCCAACACGCTGTTCCTTGCCTGTTCCGCCGCGGTGATCGCCGTGCCTCTGGCCATCATCCTTGGCGTGATCGCGGTGCGCTATCGCGGGCAATGGCCCGACAAGCTGATCTCTGGCGTCACGCTGACCTCGGTGTCGATCCCGGAATTCATGCTCGGTTACATCGCCATGTATTTCCTGACGGTGAAATTTCAGATCTTCCCCTCGGTCTCGACGATCCACGAGGGCATGAGCCTGCTCGACAAGTTTCAGGCCATCGCCATTCCGGTGCTGGTGCTGGTGCTGGTGGTGCTGGGCCACATGATGCGGATGACGCGCGCCGCCATCCTGAACGTCATGCAATCGGCCTATATCGAAACCGCCGAGCTCAAGGGCCTGCGCCCGATCACGGTGATCGCCCGCCATGCCTTTCCCAATGCCATCGCGCCGGTGGTCAACGTGGTGATGATCAACCTTGCCTATCTTGTGGTCGGGGTTGTCGTGGTCGAGGTCGTCTTCGTGTTTCCCGGCATGGGGCAATATCTGGTCGACCATGTCACCAAGCGTGATGTGCCGGTGGTGCAGGCCTGCGGTCTGGTGTTCGCCGCCGTCTATATCGGCCTGAACATGCTGGCCGACATTGTGTCCATCCTTTCCAACCCCCGTTTGAGGCATCGCAAATGAGGAGCATCCCCTTATCCGCTCTGGTCGGGCTGCTGTTCGTGGCCCTGTATTTCATCGGGGCGATCTTTGCTGATCTCATCGCCCCTTATGGCATGGCCGAAGTCGTCGGCGATGTGTGGGAGCCGTCCTCGGCAGAGCATTGGCTCGGCACTGACAGCATCGGGCGCGACCTGCTCAGCCGGCTGATCTATGGCGGGCAGACCACGATTCTGGTCGCGACCGCCGCGACCCTGCTCAGCTTTGCCGTCGGGGCCACGCTTGGCCTGACGGCTGCGGTGATGGGTGGCTGGGCCGATCAGGTGCTGTCGCGCTTCATCGACCTGATGATGTCGATCCCGACGCTGATCTTTGCGCTGGTGGTGCTGTCGGTGATGCCGGTGACGCTCCTCGTGCTGATCCTCGTCATGGGGCTGCTGGATTCCACCCGGGTGTTTCGCCTCAGCCGCGCCGTGGCGGTCGATATCAACGTGATGGATTACGTCGAGGCGGCCAAGCTGCGCGGCGAAGGCCGCCGCTGGGTGATCTTCCACGAGATCCTGCCCAATGCCCTGTCGCCGCTGGTGGCCGAAATGGGCCTGCGCTTCATCTTCATGGTGCTGTTCATCTCGACCCTGTCGTTCCTGGGCCTTGGCGTGCAACCGCCGCTAGCCGACTGGGGCGGCATCGTGAAGGAAAACAAGGATGGCATCATCTACGGCATTCCCGCCGCGCTGATCCCCGCCTTTGCCATCGCGACGCTGGCCATTTCGGTCAACCTCGTGGCCGACTGGATCCTGAACAAGACGACCAGCCTGAAAGGAGGCCGCGATGGATGAGATCCTGCTTGATGCCCGAGACCTGAAAATCGGCGCAACGGTCTATCCGGCTGGCGAGCCGCCAAAGGACATCACCATCGTGCATGGCGTGTCCTTCACCCTCGAAAAGGGCAAGGTGCTGGGGCTGATCGGTGAATCCGGCGCTGGCAAATCCACCATCGGCCTGTCGGCCATGGCCTACGGGCGCGGCGGCGTGCGGATCACCGGGGGGCAGATGTTCCTCAATGGCCGCGACATCCTGAGCGAAGGGCCAAGCGGCCTGCGCGAGCTGCGCGGCGGCGAGGTGACCTATGTGGCGCAATCCGCCGCTGCGGCCTTCAACCCGGCGATGCGGCTGATCGATCAGGTCATCGAAACCACCCTGCGCCGTGGCCTTGCCAACCGGGAAGAGGCGGAAAACCGGGCGATCGACCTGTTTCGTCAGCTCGGCCTGCCGAGCCCCGAAACCATCGGCAAGCGCTATCCGCATCAGGTCTCTGGCGGCCAGTTGCAGCGGGTGATGACGGCGATGGCCCTGTGCCCGCGCCCCTCGCTGGTGATCTTCGACGAGCCGACGACGGCGCTGGATGTGACCACCCAGATCGACGTGCTTGCCGCGATCAAGAAGGCGATCCACGACACCGGGGTGGCGGCGCTGTACATCACCCATGACCTTGCGGTGGTGGCCCAGGTCGCTGACGAGATCATGGTTCTCAAGAGCGGGCGGACGGTTGAACACGGCGATGTGCAGCAGATCATCGAGGCCCCGCGCGAGGATTATACCCGCGCGCTGGTTTCGGTGAGATCCATCGACCACGAGGCCAAGCCGCCTGCGGCCGAGCCGTTGTTGCAGATCAAGAATCTGACGGCGCGCTATCCCGGCCTGTCTCAGGATGTGCTCAAGAACGTGTCGGTCGAGATCGCGCAGGGACAGACGCTGGCCATCGTCGGGGAAAGCGGATCGGGGAAATCGACCCTCGCCCGCGCCATCACCGGGCTGCTGCCCCCAAGCAAGGGGGCGATCACCTTTGCGGGCCGCAGGCTTTCGGACAAGCTGGAAACCCGCACGCGGGATGATCTGCGCGAATTGCAGATGATCTACCAGATGGCCGATGTCGCGATGAACCCGCGCCATACCGTCGGCACCATCATCGGACGGCCGCTGGAATTCTACTTTGGTCTGCGCGGGGCGCAAAAGCGCAAGCGCGTGCAGGAGCTTCTCGACCAGATCGAGATGGGCAAGAATTTCATCGACCGCTACCCCGCCGAACTGTCGGGCGGGCAGAAACAGCGCGTGTGCATCGCCCGCGCGCTGGCCGCCAAGCCCAAGCTGATCATCTGCGACGAGGTCACCTCGGCGCTTGATCCGCTGGTGGCCGACGGCATTCTGAAGCTGTTGCTGGATCTGCAGGCGCAGGAAGACGTGGCCTACATGTTCATCACCCACGATCTGGCCACGGTGCGGGCGATTGCCGATGGCATCGCGGTGATGCATCGCGGCAAGGTGGTGCGCTACGGGCCCAAGGCGCAGGTGCTGAGCCCGCCCTTCGACGATTACACCGACCTTCTGCTCGCCTCGGTCCCCGAGATGAAGCTGGGCTGGCTGGAATCGGTCATCGAGCATCGCGCCGGCGCACAGGACTAGGCCCGCGCCCTGACACATCGGCCAACGCCCGCCCCGCATCCCGGTGGCGGGCGTTGGTGTTTTCAGGGCGCGCCCCTGCCCGCAACAGAACTGGCCCCATTGGGCCAAATGCCGTTGCTTTACGGATGTTTCGAACTGCCTCAGGCTGCGGGGCGAAGAACATACCAAACCTTACAAAAGGACTCTCCACAGATGAAAATCGGCTTCGTCGGTCTCGGCAATGTTGGCGGCAAACTTGCGGGCAGTTTGCTGAGAAACGGTTTCGACCTTACCGTGCATGATCTTGACGAGACGCTGGTGGCGAAATTCGTCGCGCGTGGCGCAAAACCCGGCACCACGCCGCTGGCGCTGATGCAGGATTGCGACGCGGTGATCACCTGCCTGCCCTCGCCCGCGGCCTCTGCGGCGGTGGTCGAGGCGATGCTGCCGGCGGTGACGGCGGACAAGATCTGGATGGAAATGTCGACCACCGACGCTGGCGAGGTCAAGCGCCTGTCGGATCTGGTCAAGGCGCAGGGCGGATCGGCGATGGAATGCCCGGTTTCGGGCGGCTGCCACCGGGCCGACACCGGCAATATCTCGATCTTCGCGGGCTGCGATCGCGCCACGTTCGAGCGTATGCTGCCGACGCTGACCACGCTTGGCCGCCGGGTGCTGCACACTGGCGATATCGGCACCGCGTCGATCCTCAAGGTGATGACCAACTACCTTGCCACCGCCAACCTGCTGACCTGCTGCGAAGCGCTGGTGACGATGAAGGCGGCGGGCATGGATCTCAACACCACCTACGAGGCGATGAAGATCTCGTCGGGCACCTCTTTCGTGCACGAGACCGAAAGCCAGGTCATCCTGAACGGCTCGCGCGACATCTCCTTCACCATGGATCTGGTGAAGAAGGACATCGGCCTGTTCCAGAAGATCGCCGATCAGGCCGGTGTGCCGCTGGAAATCAGCCCGCTGATGGTTGAAATCTTCAACGACGGCATCGCCCGTTTTGGCGAGCGCGAACTGTCGCCCAACATCATCCGCCGCCTCGAAGAGGCCACCGGCCTGTCGATCACCGCGCCGGGCTTCCCGGCCGAAATGACCGATGACGAACCCGAAGAGCAGGGCTACGAGGTGATCCCGACCGGCCTGTCCGCGCCGCTGGCCACGCTGGTGGGCGCGAAAACCGCTGCGGAATGATCCCTGTGCCCCCCGGCTGCGATGCCGGGGGCGCGCAACAGGAAACGCGCGCAAGATCACTCTTGCGCCCGTTTTTGTTTTTGGCCGGAGGTTACACCGCGAAGGGCGGGCGCACCTTGACTTCAAGGTAGTCTTCGAGCCCGAAGCGGCCGCCTTCGCGCCCGTTGCCCGATTGCTTGAAGCCGCCGAAGGGCGAGCCGTAATCCGAGCCGCGCCCGTTGATATGGATGCCTCCGGCCCGCAGGCGGCGCGCCACGCGCAGGGCGCGGGCCTCATCGCCAGTCGACAGATAGGCATCAAGGCCGTAATCGGTGTCATTGGCCAGCGCGATGGCCTCTTCCTCGGTGTCGAACGGCGCCATCACCAGCACCGGGCCGAACACCTCTTCGCGCCAGAGCGTCATCTCGGGGGTGACATCGGCAAAGATGGTCGGACGCACGAACCAGCCGGTTTCAAGCCCCTGCGCCAGCCCGTCAGGGCGCCCGAGACCGCCCGCGAGCAGGCGTGTGCCCTCGTCGATGCCGGTCTGGATCATCGCCTGCACCCGGTCATACTGGATCTGATCGAACAGCGGGCCGATGTGATCGCCCTCGAGCGCCGGATCGTCCACCGCCTGATGTTCTGCCACGCTGCGGGCGACCTCTAGCGCGCGCGCATAGGCGCTGCGTTCCACCAGCATCCGGGTGGGGGCGTTGCAGGACTGGCCGGTGTTGTCGAAACATTCCGCCACGCCTTGGGCCACCATGGCATCCACATCGGCATCGGCAAAGATGATATTGGGGGATTTTCCGCCAAGTTCCAGCGTCACGCGCTTGATGGTGGCGGCGGCGTCGCGCGACACCGCGCTGCCCGCGCGGGTCGAGCCGGTGAAGGACATCATCGCCACGTCGGGATGCTGCGACAGGGCGGCGCCGACGGTGGGGCCTTCGCCAAAGACCAGATTGAACACACCGGCGGGGTAGCCCGCCTCGTGGATGATCTCGGCATAGATCTGCGCTGACAGCGGCGTGTGCTCAGACGGTTTGAGCACGCAGGTCGCCCCGGTGGCCAGCGCCGGAATGACCTTGAGCGCGATCTGGTTGATCGGCCAGTTCCACGGCGTGATCAACCCGCAGACACCGATCGGCTCGTAGCTGACGATATCGCCATTGGGCAGGGTCTCTTCCTCGTCATGCGCTTCGAGCGCGGCGATGAACGCCTCAAGATGGCCCAGACCGGATTCCGCCTGCACCGCGCGCGCCATGGTGGCGGGCGCGCCCATCTCCATCGAGATCGCCCGGCCCAGATCATCAAGCCGCGCCCGCGTGACGTCGGCCAGACGGCGCAGCAGCGTCAGGCGTTCGTCCTTGGAGGTCAGGGAAAACGTCTCAAAGGCGGCCTTGGCGGCGGCGACGGCGCGGTCGACATCGAGCGCATTGCCAAGCGACACCACCCCGACCTGCGCATTGGTCGAGGGCGTCAGGATCGGCATGTCCTGCGGCGCGTCCGGGCTGACCCATTCGCCGTTGATGTAGAATTTATCGAGGGTAATCATATTCTTCCTCCGTCAGGGGGTGACGTGCGATTGGTCCATGTTCAGATGGAGATCGGCTTCGGTGTAGGGCATGCGTGCGATGGCCTCGTCATCGAGTTCCAGCCCGAGGCCCGGCTTGCGCGACGGGATGACATAGCCGTCTTCCCAGTCGATCCCGCCCTTGACCGCCTGCATGTAGGGGCCATCAAAGGTGCCGATGCTTTCAAGGATCAGGAAATTCGGCGAACAGGTGGCAATCTGGATATTGGCGGCGGCAACGATCGGCCCGCAGTAGAGATGCGGCGCGATCTGCGCCTGCCGGGTTTCCGCCATGCCGGCGATCTTCTTGGCTTCAAGCAGGCCACCGACGCGGCCAAGGTTCATCTGCAGGATCGACGCGGCGCCGGTTTCCAGCAGGCGGGCAAATTCATATTTGGTGCACAGCCGCTCGCCCGCCGCCACCGGGATCGAGGTAAAGGCGGCGACCTGCGCCATGTCAGCGGGGCTTTCGGGGGGCAGGGGTTCTTCGAACCACAGCGGATCGAAGGGTTCGAGAGCCCGCGCCATGCGCTTGGCCCCCGACACGGTGAACTGGCCGTGGGTGCCGAACAGCAGATCGGCCCGCTCGCCCACGGCGGCGCGGATTTCGCGGCAGAAGGCAACGCTGAGGCTGATGTCTTCCAGCCGCGGCTGGTGGCCATCGAAGATGGTATAGGGGCCGGCGGGGTCGAATTTCAGCGCGGTGAAGCCCTGATCGCACATATCCGATGCGATCTGCGCCGCAATCGACGCATCATTGTAGCTGTTGGGGGTGTTGGGGTCTGGGTAGACGTCGCCGCTTTGCGGATAGATGTAGGAATAGCTGCGCAGCCGGTCGTGCACCCGCCCGCCCAGCAGATCGTAAACCGGCTTGTCGGCGGCCTTGCCCAGAATGTCCCAGCAGGCCATTTCCAGCCCGCTGAACGTGCCCATCACGCTGACATCCGGGCGATGGGTGAATCCCGCGCCATAGGCCTTGCGGAACAGCAGTTCGATCTGCTGCGGATCGGCGCCTTCGAAATGGCGCGTGAACATGTCGCGGGCCATGGCGCAGCAGACATCCGGGCCAAAGGTGGCGTTGTAGATCTCGCCCACGCCGGTGATGCCGCAGGCCGTGGTCAGACGCACGAAGATGAAATAGCGCCCGCCATGGCGGGGCGGCGCGTTGCCGACCACGAAGGTTTCAAGTTTGTCGAGGCGCATGTGCCCTCCTGTCTTTGGCGCGGCTCAGCCCGCGTCCTGTAGAATTATGTCCGCCGCCCGCAGCGCAAGCATCATCGTCGGGGCGTTGGTGTTGCCCGAGGTGATGTTGGGAAACGCCGAGGCGTCGGCGATGCGCAGGCCGGGCACGCCATGCACCCGGAGCCGCGCGTCGATCACCGAATCCTGCGCATCCTGCCCCATCCGGCAGGTGCAGCTGGGATGAAAGACCGTCGAGGCCCGGTTGCGGAATTCGTCCAGCATGGCGGCATCATCCATGGTCTCAAGCGATGGCAGCTTGGCCGCAGATGTCACCGAGCGCAGCGCATCGGTTTGCGACAGCGCATGAAGCACCCGGCTGGCGCGCACCGCCGCGTCGCGATCCGCCTGTGTGGCCAGCGAGTTGGGGCGGATCGCCGGGGCCTCGCGGTGATCGGCAGAGCGGATCCGCACCGAGCCGCGGCTGGTCGGGCGGCAGGGCTGCGCCGACAGCAGGTAGCCCGGATCGCGGTCCAGAACCACCTTGCCGTCGGGCGTGACCTCGTAAGAGGCCGGGTTGCAGAACAATTGCACATCCGGGGCCGCCGCCCCAGCCGAGCGCACGAAGCCCCCGACCTGATTGACCGGCACCGTCAGCGGGCCGCGCCGCGTCAGGACATAGCGCATGCCCGCCAGCAGGCGCCCGCTGCGCCGCCCGAGGATGGCGTTGAGCGTGTCTTGCGCGGCGCGGAACTGGTAGGACACCGCCAGATGATCCTGCAAGCCTTCGCCGACCTGCGGCAGATCGCGGTGTACCTTGATGCCATGCGCCTTCAGCAAAGCCGCCGGGCCAAGCCCAGACAGCTGCATGAGCTGCGGCGAATTGATCGCCCCGGCGCTCAGGATCACCTCTTTATGGGCCGTGACGCGATGGGTCTTGCCGCCTTGCTCATAGCTCAAGCCGTTGACGCGCGCGCCGTCGAATTCCAGCCGCAGCACATGGGCGCGCTGTTCCAGCGTCAGGTTCGCCCGTTTCAACGCCGGGCGCAGGAAGGCATCCGCCGCCGACCAGCGCATGCCGTTGCGCACATTGCTGCGGTAAAACCCCAGCCCTTCGGAATTGTCCTGATTGAGATCATCGAGCGTGCGGTAACCGGCCTCGCGCGCGGCGGCGAGGAAATGATGCGAGAACGGGTTCATCTGGTCCGTCAGGTTCTGCACCCAGACCGGGCCACCAGTCTTGGGGCGATCCGACTGTGTCTCGATCCGGGCATAGGCGGCGCGCACCGCTGCCCAATCCCAGCCCGAGGCCCCGGCGGCGGCCCAGTCATCGAAATCCCGCGCCTGACCGCGCATATAGGCCATGGCGTTGATCGAGCTTGACCCGCCGATGACCCGTCCGCGCGGCCAATAGCTGGCGCGCCCGTTCAGCGCGTCTTCGGCATCGCTGTGATAGCCCCAGTTCAGCGCCGGGTTGGCGTAGTTGATGGCGTATCCGACCGGGACCTTGACCCAGAAACGCCGGTCGCTGCCGCCCGCTTCCAGCACCAGCACCCGCAGCGCCGGGTTTTCCGAAAGCCGGTTGGCCAGCACGCAGCCAGCCGATCCCGCCCCGACGATCACATAGTCATAGTCACTGGTCTTCATCGCATCGCCTTCCGCATGGCGCATTCGCCGCCCCTGCAACAAGACAGCTGCCCGGAATAAGTACAAACAACGGCTTTGACCGCTGAGGCCCCATAGGTTTTTGAGCAGATCGCGTTGCCAATCCGGGGCGCGCGCCCCATGATCGCGCCGAATTACAGCGGATCCTTCATGCGCAGGTTGCCCCACGTCACTTGGCTTCGCTCCTTCGAGGCGGCGGCCCGTCACAGCTCGTTCAGCTCGGCCGCGGATGAGCTTAGCCTGACCCCGGCGGCGGTCAGCCAGCAGATCCGGCTGCTGGAACAGCATCTGGGGATTCAGCTGTTCAAACGGCTCGCCAAGGGGGTGCAGCTGACCGATGTCGGGCTGGCCTATGCGATTCCGATCCGCAAATCCTTTGTGGAAATGCAATCGGCGACGGATGGGCTGTTTCGCATTCAAAGCAAATCGGTGGTGCGGGTGCGCTGTTCGATTTCCTTTGCCGCGCTGATCCTCGCGCCGCGCCTGCACGAGTTTTCCCGCCTGCACCCGGAGATCGACGTCGAACTGTCGACCGCCGTCTGGTCCGACCGGATCACCGGCGCGGGGGTCGATCTTGATATCCGCTTCGGGGAAGACGGCTGGAGCGAGCAGAACGTGCATCCGATCCCGGTGCGCGATGCCACCATCGTCTGCCATCCCGATTACGCGGGCAGCCTTGGCACGACGCTGAGCCATGAGGCGCTGCAGGATGCGGCCATCGTCACCATCGTCGGCTCTGAAACCGATTGGGACCGGTTGTTCCTGAAATATGGCCTCGACGGGCCGCGCCATGATCATTGGATCAAGGCGGATTCCTCGCTGATCGCCTTGCAGATTCTTTCGGCCGGGCGCGGCTGCGCCATCATCAGCCGCAGCTTTGCCCAGAGCGATCTTGACGCGGGCCGCCTCGTGGCGCCGTTTGACCTTGATCTGTCGATGTCGTCGAACTTCACGCTGGTGGAACGCGATGACATCCGGGGCCGCAAGGACATCACCACCTTTGTCGACTGGATGCTGGCGCAATCGCTGTAGGGGGCGCACGTCACGCCCGCCCCCTTGAGGATCAGATGATCGCCTTGCGCAGCTTGGCCGACAGCGCTTCGCTCAGCACGACGGTGCCAAGGATCAGCAGCAGGATCACGGTGATCTGATCCCATGCCAGAACCGCCAGTGAGGCATTCATCTTGAGCCCCAGCCCCCCGGCGCCAACCAGCCCGAGGATGGTGCTTTCGCGGATGTTGATATCCCAGCGAAACACCGAGATGCCCCAGAACGACGGCATGATCTGCGGCACGATGCCATAGGTCAGCACCTGCGCCGGGCCAGCGCCGGTGGTGGTGATCGCCTCGATCTGGCGGGCGTCGGTTTCCTCGATCGCCTCGTAAAGCAGCTTGCCCACAAAGCCGATGGAGCGCAGCGCGATGGCGATGATCCCGGCCAGCAGGCCGGGGCCGATGATCGCCACCAGCAACAGCGCCCAGATCAGCGCGTTGATCGACCGCGACGCCACGATGATGAACAGCGCGACGGGGCGCAGGAAGGTGGCCGATGGCGTGGTGTTGCGCGCGGCCAGAAACGCCACCGGCACCGCCATGATCACGCCGCCCACCGTGCCCAGCGTGGCGATGTTCAGCGTGTCCCACAGTGGCAGAATCAGCTCGGGCAGGTAGCCCCATTCGGGCGGCAGCATCCGCGATCCGATGTCCGCCGCCTGATCGGGGGCATCCAGCACAAAGGCCCAGATGGTGCTTTGTGTCATCACCTGCCAGCACCAGACGAACAGCGCCACCAGCGCCAGCCAGCCGAGCCAGAGCAACAGGGACTGGCGCGATGTGCGGCGCATCCAGACGGGGGAAATATGCGCAGGCGTGCTCATTGCAGGAACTTTCGCAGATAGCTGGAGCTGTATTCCGCCACCATGACGATGGCGATGATGATCAGCAGGATCGCGCCCGCGCTGTCGTATTCATAGCGGTCGATGGCGGTGTTCAGCGTGGCGCCAATGCCGCCCGCGCCGACGATGCCGATCACCGCGCTTTCGCGGAAATTGATGTCGAGCCGGTACAGCGACAGGCCGATGATCCGGGGCATCACCTGCGGTTGCACCGCATAGACCAGCAGTTGCGGCCATGTGGCACCGGTGGCGCGGATCGCCTCGACCTGAGAGGCGTCGATCTCCTCGATCTCATCCGCAAGCAGCTTGCCGATAAAGCCGATGGTGGCAAAGGTCAGGGTCAGGAACCCGGCAAACGGGCCAAAGCCGAACATCGCCACCAGAAAGATCGCCACGATGATTTCCTGCAGCGCGCGGCTGACCGCGATGACCGAGCGGCAGACCAGATAGACCGGGCGTGGTACCATGTTGCGCGCCCCGCCGATGCCGATGGGGATCGACAGCGCCACCCCGATCACCGTCGAGGTCAGCGTCATGGTCAGGCTTTCCACCAGACCTTGCTGAATGTCGCGCCAGCGGCTGGTGAAATCCGGCGACAGGAAGCCCATGACGAAGCGCTGGCCGCGCTCGAGGCCCTCGAAGACCCGCAGCCAGTTGACCTCGATCGACCCGACCGCCAGCACGAGATAGATCAGCACGCCAATCTGGATGGCGATGCGGATGCGCCGGTTCGCAAGGATCTGCGGCGGGCGGCGCCAGGTCTTGGGGTAGGCGGGGGCGGTCATGCGGGAACCTCGACCGGCGCTCTGGCGGGTTCAGCGGGTTCAGCGGGTTCGGCGGGGGTTTCGGGGCGCAGGGCGTTCCAGTCTTCGGCGCCGTAGATCTCGGTCAGCACGGTTTCATCCAGCGCCTCGGCGACGCCGTCAAACACCACCGTCCCGGCGCGCAGCCCGATGATGCGCTGCATGAAGTGCTGCGCCAGCGGCACGTCATGGATGTTGACGATGGCCGGCAGCCCGCGTTCAGAGCAGATTTCCGTCAGCAGCCGCATGATCTGGCGGCTGGTCTTGGGGTCGAGGCTGGCGGTGGGTTCATCGACCAGCAGCAGGTCGGGGTCCTGCATCAGGGCGCGGGCAATACCGACCCGCTGGCGCTGCCCGCCCGACAGCGCATCGGCGCGCTTGTCGGCATGTTGCAGCAGACCGACCCGGTCGAGCAATTCATAAGCGCGCTGGATGTCATGGCCTTCAAAGCGGCGCAGCCAGCTGCGCCAGAACGGCACATAGCCAAGGCGACCGGAGAGCACGTTTTCCATCACCGACAGCCGCTCGACCAGCGCATATTCCTGAAAGATCATGCCGATGCGCCGCCGCTGCCGACGCAGATCGGATTTGCCAAGCCTCACGAGATTGACCTCGCCCAGCCGCACCTCGCCGCCCGTGGGTTCGACCAGACGGTTGATGCAGCGGATCAGGGTGGATTTCCCGGCGCCCGAGGGGCCGATCAGACCGATGATCTGGCCCTTGTGGACCTCGAAACTGACATCGTTCAGCGCCTTGTCCCCTGTCCGATAGGTTTTCGACAGGTTGGTCAATCGAAGCATGGCGGTTTTCCCGAATTGAAAACAGGCGGGCATGGGGCCCGCCTGCCGGTGTGATGTGAACGCGCTTATTGGCAGTCGTAGGCGACGCCATTGGCATCGTCGATCTTGCGGATCACATCCCAGTCTTTCTGGAACGAGATCTCGATGAACTGCGCTTCGCCGCTCTTGCCGAATTCTTCGGCCAGCGCGGAACCTTCCCAGTCGAAGCTGAAGAAGGCGTCCTTGATCTTGTCCTGAAGCTCGGGCGTGAGGTTATGCGCCACGCCGTAGCCGGTCGTCGGGAAGGTCTGCGAGGTGTAGATGACGTTGAACTGATCTTCGCTGACCACATCGCGTTCGATCATCCGGCCCTTGACCGAATTGGCGACGGCGGCGGCGGGGTAATCCTTGTTGGCAACGCCCAGGATCGAATTGTCATGCTTGCCGGAAAAGACCGGGGTGAAATCGCGGCCCGCTTCCATGCCGAAATCGGCCTTGAGGATCGCGGAGGGGGCCTTGAACCCGGAATTGGAGGTTTCGGTGGTAAAGGCCAGATCGCCCCCGGCGATATCCTTGACCTCTTCGATGCCCGAACCGGGGTAGGTGATGATTTCCATCTCATACCCGAAAGAGCCGTCTTCGGCGGCCATCATCGCAAACGGGCGCAGACCGGCGCAGGCCACGGCCAGCGGGTTCGATCCGGTGTTGAACCCGGCGACATGCAGGCGACCGGCGCGCATGGCTTCGATCTGGGCGGCGTTGGACTGAACCGGGAAGAACTGGACCTTCTTGCCGGTCACTTCGCTCATGTGATCAAGGAACCCCTGCCAGACCTCGGCGTAAACGGCGGGGTCTTCGACCGGGGTATAGGCAAAGATCAGCGTCGAGGGATCGAGCAGATCGGCGGCATCGGTGGGGATATCGGCGATCAGGTCGCCATCGGCGTCGCTGTAGCGATCGCTGAGCTGGAAATCCGCAAAGGCAGGCGCTGCCATGGCCGCAAGAATGGCGGCCGCCGAAGCAGCATTGGTCAGGTAAGTCATGGTGTCTCCGAGAAAATCAGAAAATTTGCGAAGCGGTGACGCGCGGGCTCTGGGTGATTGCACCGGGTGTCTGCAGGTGTCCGGCGCGATTTCTTGTTAATTCAATAATTCATAAAATATTGACACTTCAATCGGGCAGGGGCCGCAAAATCCGTGGAAATCCTTATTTTACAAAAACTTCACAGAGCCGCCATGGTGCAGGCGTCGTCGTCGAAACGCGCTTTGGGTGCCGCGCTTGATCTCGGCTTGGCCGAGGCAGTTGAAGCGGGTCATGAGGTCGATGCGGGGGGGATTCCGGCGGTTTGGCCCTTGCCGGGCAGTGCATCACGACGTGATGGCACGAGAGGGGGTCAACAGGTTCAGATTCCGGCGCTGAGGGTCTTTTGCCCGCCTCGCTGACACCGCCGCGCCAGTATCCGCCGCGATCGCATCGCGCGGGCGCAGATATCCGCCCGCCGATGCCCGGCCCGGAGCGCTTGGTCAGGGCCGCTCAGCTTTCCGAGCGCGGCACCGGTCTAGCCGCCAGCCCGGCGGCCTTGAGGTGGTCGAGCAGCGCGGCTTCCACCGGGATCATGTGGCGTTCGACATCGACCAGCGAGAAGTGTCGTTTTTCACAAATAAGTTCAGCAGATTTTCATTAGCGGTTCAGTGGGTGCCCGCAGCATCAAAGCAGCCGTTCAACGATGCCACAGTAATCATGAAGCTGCTACCGATGCGTTCGATTCAGACTTTTGTCGGCCCTTTTTGTAACGCGCCGCGATCCAGCTTGCCCCGGCCCCGTAGGTTGAAAGCAACAGCCCGTCCATGAAGATATAGGTCGCGGACAAAATTAGAAATTGGGGTCAGAAAGGTTGCTCAGCAGATGTGAACTGCGGAAAAAGAGTTGCAAAGAAGACAACGGCTTTTGGGTTGGCGGCCGACGTGAGAAATCTTTGCATCCAGAGATTGCCGAGCGATATGTTGCGTTTCGCACCTCTGGTTTTGGGATCATCGGGTTTTGCTTTTCTGATCACGCGTATAGTGAGCCAGATCAAGTAAGCCATCACAGCCCATTTGATGACTGCAAGCGCAGCACCCGAAGCCGCGATAAGTGCTGTCAAACCCCAACCGACTGCCAGTATTTGCAGAGCACTCGCGGAAAGATCGCCTGCTGCCGTTGGCAGCGAACACGAGGAAGCCGCTTGATTGCTTATACCGTTACAGCGCGCACTATGATCTGGATTTCGACAGGTGCCCCACCCGGGAGCGAGCTGACACCGACGGCAGCACGGCTGGAAATTCCTGCGGTGCCGAGCATTTCGTAGAAATACTCCGATGCCAAATCGGCAATCGCGGAATGCGTGGTGAAATCTGCCGAACAGAAGACATAGACCGTCATATTGACGATGGCAGCGATTCTCTCGCCCTCCAGAAGTTGCGCGTGCGCCGCCAGCAGCGCGTTTTCCGCCGCCAGATGCACGGCTTCCCGGTAGTCTTGAGGATCGGCGTCGGGCAAGAACGGCCCCTGCCGGATTAGGGCTCCGTTTAGCCTCGGCGTCATGCCTGAAACATAGATCATTCCTCCGTCGCGGTGGGCAGGGGTGTAATTACCCTGAGCGATAGGACCGACGTTTGGGTGCTCAGTCCGCATAACGACGTACCATCTCGACGATCCGATGCGCAGCCCCCACCGCAGCGGCGTGATCTTGAGAAAAATTCAGCCGGATGCTTGATGCGGTATCCGGCCCGAACTCAGACCCCGGTGTCACAATCACATGCGCCTGAAGCCGCAGGAGACGCACGAAGTCCTGCGGCTCCACACTCAAAGATGGTAATTCGGGGAACAGGTAGCTTCCGGCCTGAGGAGTCCGCACCGACATACCGGCCTGCTTGAACACCGAAAGCAAATCATCCCGGATCGCCTGATGAACCCGAATGCGTTCGCTCATCCAGCCCTGCGGTTCTTCGAACCAGGTGTTGAACACCGCCTGATTATAGCCGGCGGCGCGCAGCGAAACGATCGCCTGCAATTTCTCCATGCGTGCGATGACCGCGGGTGCGCCAAACGCCACGCCCAGCCGGTAACCGCTGAGGGACTCAGTCTTCGAAGGACCGATGATCGTGATCACTTGGTCCGCGCCGATTTGCCCGGCCCGCAGATGGGTATACTCTGTCCCCTCGTATGACAGGCGAGAATAAAGCTGGTCGACAATGACCGCTGCCCCGAACTCGGAGGCCAGCCCTGCAATGGCAGCAATCTCCTCGCGCGAATAGACGGCACCGGTCGGGTTATTGGGGTTCGAGAACACCAGCACCCGCGCCCCTGCCTCGAACACCGCGCGCAGATCGTTCAGATCGAGCCCCGCGCTCTGGCCCGCCATGTAGTCAAGCCGTACGGGACAGATCGTCCCGCCGAGGAACGCGGCGAGCTTGCGGTTGGCAAAGTAGTCCGGTTGCACGATCGCGACCTTGTCCCCGGCTGCGACCGTCGCGGCCATCGCCAGAAAGAGCGCCCCCTGTGTGCCTGGCGTGAGGATCATTCCGGCCTCGGCATCGACCGGCGCGCCGGTGAAGCGTGCCAGATGGCCAGCGACACGCTGCCGAATGTCGAGTGTGCCGCGATATTCGGTATAAGCCTGCTGCCCGCCCTGTCCGACGCCTTCGAGGAAAGCTCCAAGCGCGTCGGGCGGGGGCGTAAAAGCATCGACATCACCATGCGAGAAATCAACCGGCTCTCCTGAAAGTCTTTCGCCCCGCATCAGTCCTTCGGTATCACCGGCGCCTTGTCGCGCTTCCTGGCCCGGTGCGTTGTCTGTCGCCAGGGCTTTGAATTTTTCAGCTATCGTTGTCATTTGAACCTCAAAGAAAAATGGGCTGCGAAATTGCGCCTTCGCCGTCCGGGTCGGTGCGCATCGCGGCCTCGAATAGAGCTTTGTCGATATTCCCCCCGGAGAGAACAATCAGGCTTGTGCGGTCACGGAAATCTTCGGGACGGGCCAGCGCCCTGGCAAGTGCGACCGCGCCGCCGGGCTCCACCACCAGCCGCAGTTCTTCAAAGGCAAATCGGATGGCCGCCAGCACCTGCGCATCGCTGACACTAACGGCCCCCGCAAGGTGCGGGCCATTGATCGCGAAGGGTAGCTCAGCGGGCGTGGGGGCCAGAAGGGCGTCGCAGATAGATCCGTTCAGGGCGAGATTTGTCTCGCGTCGGCCCGAAGCCAGCGAGCGCCGGGTGTCGTCGAACCCTTCGGGCTCGACACCCCAGACTGCGGCGGACGATCCGGCAGCCTGAACTGCGAGACAGCTCCCGGCGGCAAGCCCGCCGCCACCGCAGGGCACCCAGACAGCCTCAACGCGCTTCGCGCCAATGTCCTCAAGCGCTTCGGTGACCACAGTTGCCTGCCCGGCGATGATATGCGGATTGTCACCTGGCGGCACGACCGCGACCCGGGCGCGTGCGGAGATTCGTGCCGCGATCGCCTCCCGGGTCTGGCTATGCCGGTCGTACAGGATCACCTCGGCCCCGAAGGCACGCGCCCGGGCGATCTTCACGGCCGGAGCATCCCGGGGCATAACGATGCGAACCGCGATGTCCAGCATCTGCCCAACCCGTGAGACGGCTAGGCCGTGATTGCCGGTGGAATAGGCCACCACGCCATCGGGATAGGTCGCGGAATCAAGCCGGGAGAGGCAGTTGTAGGCCCCGCGGAACTTGAACGCCCCCGTATGTTGAAGGGTCTCGCATTTCAGGAAGATGCGGCCACCGGTCGCCCGGTCGAGTGCCTCGGAGGTAAGTACAGGTGTGCGAATGGCCACCGGGCCGAGTACGCGGCGTGCTTCGGCCACGTCTTGGACGTCTGGAAGGTTCAGGGTCATGTTGGCCTCAATGCGACAGGACGCGGGAGAGAAAGGCTTGCGCTCTATCGGACTCCGGGTTCGAGAAAAACTGTTTAGTCGGGGCGGTTTCGACGATCCGGCCCTGGTCCATGAAGACGATCCGGTCGGCGGCGGCCTTGGCAAAGCCCATTTCGTGGGTGACCACCACCATGGTCATGCCTTCGCTGGCCAGTTCGAGCATGACCGAGAGAACCTCGCCTATCATTTCGGGATCGAGCGCCGAGGTCGGCTCGTCGAACAGCATGGCCACCGGATCCATTGCCAGCGCCCGGGCAATCGCGATGCGCTGCTGCTGTCCACCGGAAAGTTGCCCGGGATAGGATCCGGCCTTATCCGCAAGACCGACGCGATCGAGCAACTCATGCGCCTTGGCCCGGGCGGCCTCCTGCGTGCGCTGCAAAACGTGAACTGGTGCCAAGCATAGATTTTCGATGACTGAGAGATGAGGATAGAGCTCGAAATGCTGGAAAACCATCCCCATCCGCGCCCTCAGACCCGCCGTTTCGGCCCGGCCCTGTCCTACGACGACGCTGTCAGCGACGATGCGACCGTTGTCGATGGTCTCCAACCCGTTAACGCATTTGATCAAAGTACTCTTCCCCGAGCCCGAGGGGCCGCAAACCACCACAACCTCGCCCCGAGCGACGCTGAGACTGCATTCATGCAGCACTTTGAGGGTGCCATAACTCTTGGACACCTCTTGGACAGAGATCATCTCCTCTTTTTTCATCGGTTGTATCTTCCTTGGGTTGAAAGGTTCAAAGCAGGGGCGGGTCGTCATTGCGAAGTCTCCGCCTTCTTGAGCCGGGTTGCGAAAGCCCCACCGAGCGTACAGATCAGGTAGTAGACCAGTGCTGCGAACAGGTAGAACTCGACCAGACGGTTCTCGTTATTGGCCACAATGCTTGTGCTCGTCATAAAATCCCGCAGTGACACCACATAGACCAGCGCCGTATCCTGAAAGAGAATGATGCCCTGCGTGACCATGAGGGGTGCCATCTTGCGCAGCGCCTGTGGCAAGATCACGAGCCTGAGCGCCTGCAGATAGCTGAACCCCGAAGCGTAAGCGGCCTGCCATTGACCGGCGCGCACACCTTTTAGCCCGGCGCGGATGATCTCGGAATAATAGGCTGCTTCGAACATGACGAAAGCGATCAGGACCGAGGTTAGCGCCCCGATCGGTCGATTCAGCAGCAGCGGGATGAGAAAGTAGAACCAGAATATCACAAGGATCAGAGGAACGGCGCGGAATCCGTTAACATAGGCAGCGGCGAGCCAGGCCGCGAGCCGAAAGCGCGAAAGCCTGATGACGGCCAGCACCAGCCCGAGAACCAGCCCCCCGACCATGGCAACACCCGTCAGCATAAAGCTGAACCCTAGTCCCCTGAGTAGGAACGGCAGCGAGTCGATGATGACAGAAAGATCAAATCCACTCATTTTCAGGCTCCCGCCGAAGTGCCGGGGATCGCCACGCGGCGTTCGATCGTGCGCATTGTGAAGGTGACGGTCAGCGCGATTGTCAGGTAGATCACCGTCGCGGCGGTGAAAGCCTCAAATCCCTGGTAGGTTTGGCTCTGGATGCGTTGCGTCTGCGCGGTTAGCTCATAGACACCAATGGTCAGGGCTATCGAGGAGTTCTTGAATATGGTGAGGCATTCCGAGGTTAACGGCGGCATGATGATGCGGAAGGCCTGTGGCAGCAGCACAAGACGATAGGCCTGCGCTGAACTCATGCCGGCCGCCATCGCCGCCAGCCCTTGGCCTCGCGGCACGGCCGCGATTCCGGCACTGACTTGCACGGCAACCCGGGCCGACGTGAACAGTGCCAACGCAACTATGCCGGTTACAACCTCGGGACAGGGCATGTCGCGTTTGACCCAGTGCCCCAGGTCAGCGGGCAGCAGTTCGGGGATCACAAAATACCAGATGAACATTTGAAGCAGCAGCGGGATGTTTCGGAAGACGCTGATGTAGATCCCGGCCAAGGTGCGTCCCGCAACATGCGCGGTGCTATGCAGGGTTCCGATGGATGCGCCAATCGCCAAGGCGATGACAAAGGCGCAGATCGAGATCACGAATGTCATCCCGACGCCGGCGATGATCCACGATAGGTAAGGCTCTGCGAACAGGACGCCCCAGTTCCATGAATAATTCATTGTCGACGCCGCCTTTCTATCGTTATTCAGGTATCGCCTGAAGGGCGAAACTGGTCCTGAGGTCGTCGGCCAGCGGAATGCCCATAGGCGTGAACCACTTGTCATAGAGCGTCTCGAGCTTGCCCTCACGGGACAGTCGCGCCAGCGTGGCATTCACCAATGTCAGGAAAACGGTGCTGTTCTTCTGCACAAGCAGTCCGTAGGAATCATGCGAAAGCGCTTGCCCGACGACAGCATATTCAGACGGATCCGGCGCCTTACCCTGAAGCCCGAAAAGCAAGATGTCGTCTGTGGCATAAGCATCCGCCCGGCCGGTCGAGAGCATCAGGAAGCCCTCGGCGTTATCCTTGACGCTGACGATATCGATATCGAGCTGGTCTCTTTCGATGATGGACTTGATCAGCTTTTCCGGGGTGGAGTTCATCGGCAGCGCGATCCGCTCACCCACGAGGTCCTCAAGTTCCGTCACCCCCGAGTCGCTTTTGACTAACAGCCGGGTATGCGAAACGAAGAACGGGTTTGAGAAATCAACCTGGGACTGCCGCCCGATCGTGTTGACGGCGGATTCGCATGAAATGTCGACAGTGCCATTGGCGACAAGCGGTATCCTGTTCTGGAGGTTTACAGGCACCCAATTGATGTCCAGATCCGGTAGGTCAAGCTGCCTCCTTACCGTTTCGGCCAGCTCGAGGCAGATGTCGGTCGAATATCCGACCGGCTTTTGATCGGCATCGAGATAGGAAAAGGGAATGGAGGTTTCACGATAGCCAATCGACAGGACGTTGTTCGCCTTGATCCTGTCGATGACCGGATCGGTCATCTCGGCTTGGGCGCCAGTCGCGACCAAACACGCGAGCCCGAGCAGGGCTGAAGTAAAAGTAATTTTCTTTCTCATAGTGCGTTCTCCCTTGTTGTGCGCATTAATTTTCGGTGATGGCCTTGACGAGTTCCTCCAAGCTGGAGACTGTGATATCCGGGCGGGCTTCGGCGGCGCCTTCGCCGTAAAGGCCAAGCAGTCGGCCAGGACGGTTAACCCAGGCGCATTTCAGGCCGAGCGTGTTGGCTGGCGTGACGTCCGCGCGCAGGCTCTGGCCGACATGAAGAATGCGGTTTCGCGCAATACCCGCGGCTTCGAGTTCGGCGATGGCCGTATCGAAATGAGGCCAGTCGGGTTTGTAGGCCCCGACCTTCTGGGCGGTCACAACCACATCGAAGCTGAAATCCAGCTTGGTGCAGGAGCTTTTCAGAGACGCATCGTCGATGTTGCTGAGCGCTCCTACCTTGGCCGACGATTGCAAAACCGTGAGTCCGGCATGGCTGTCCGCATAAGCGGGCCAGTCGTGAGGCGTTGCCGCAAATGCCTCGCAAGTTTTGGCATCGACGGGGACATCATAGGATGCACAGATCCGGCCAAAGCAGCGGCGTAGGATCTCGGGGTAAAGATGCGCAGGCCGCTCCTTCTGGATCTCGGCCCGAGCCTGATCGAACGCCATTAGCAGTTCTTCGCCATCGGCCTTGATGCCGTGGGTCCCGGCCCAGTCTTTGAGGAAGCGGATAAGCGACGGTTCCCAGTCGATCAGGGTTCCATAGACGTCAAAGGTGACGGCGTCGAAGTCGGAAAGGCGTAGCATTGTTTCATCCCAAATTGCTTCTCTAGCGATTAGCGATAATCGCTAATACGAAATATGTCAACAGCATTTAGATGGAGAAGTGCATGGCCGCACGCGTAGCGGGCCTGCGGCGGTCGCATGAAGTGCAATGATTACAAGGGAGGAGGAGATCGCCACGAAATTGAAGACGGCTGATCCACCTTCCTAGGATCAGGTGCGTATCTGGATGGACTGCGCTTCGATATTGTTTAGGCTGGCGACTAGAAGCTCGCCTGTTGACAGGATGTGTTGCCGAAGCAATGAGCACGCTCCTTCGCAATCTTGTTTTTTGCAACGTTCCAGAATGGCCCAGTGCTCAGCCTGTGACTGCTTCAAATGGTGCGTCTCTTCCCAGGTAAAGCGTAAATAGCGCTCGAAGTTCTTGCGCAGGTTCTCGATCATCTCAAGAGTCCGGGGCTTCTCGGACGGCGTATAGAGTGCCTCGTGGAAACGAGCGTTCAAGACAATCTTGTCGTCGACGGTGGGCGCCACGTCAAGATCTGCAAGGATCTTTTGATAGGCGTCAAAATCGCGCTGCGTCATGTTGGGAATTGCCCATTGCAGAGCCTGCGCTTCGATCAGTGCGCGCAACTGCGAAATCTCCCAAGCTTCGTCCGCGTTAAGCCTCGAGACGCTCACGCCGCGCCTGGGCTCATTCCGCAAGAGCCCTTCGACGACGAGTTGCTTGAAGGCTTCGCGGACAATCATTTGGCTGACTCCGAAGCGCGTGGCAATCGCATCTTGACGCAATCGTTCGCCTGCGGGCAGCTCATTATTGATGATTGCCGTCCGCAGTGCGTCTGAAACAATGCCCGCCGCCGATTGTTTGTCTACCATTCCTGTGCCGTCCGATTTGTGCTAGCGGTGCCCCGGCGGCTCCACGTTCAGTCTAGCGATAAACGCTAACTTTGTCGTCAGCAACGCAAAAACTCTTCGATAGTTTATGCCCCCTCTTGCTCAGCAACCCGGCTCTACCGAGAATACTGATGGCCATCGAATGCTATACCACGTTCTGGAGCATTATCCGAAAGGTTCGACCTGACTGCTAAACTTCAGCTTCCTGACGACGACCGGTCGCCTCTTGCAGACGCAGCACGAGATCGAGCAAGCGCGGAAATCGTCAGGAACGTCCCGCACAGCTGCCGGTGGCCTTATTCCGTTTCTAAGTCCGCTTCGGTGTCTCTGGCCTCCAGCGCACGATAAACAGTCATGCGGGATACGCCGAGATCGCGGGCGATCTGCGCCTTGGCTATGCCATGCGATGCCAACCTGCGGATCTTCAGGTCGTCCACCCGCTTCTGGCGCCCCTTGTAGACGCCCGTGCCCTTCGCCGCCTCAATGCCCGCGCGTTGGCGATCACGGATGAACTTCAGTTCCATGTCGGCCACCATGCCGAGGACGGTGATGAGCATGCGCCCCATGTCACCTGCCGTGGTCACTTCGGGTTCCAGAACGCGCAACGCGGCCCCCTTCGCGTCCAGTTCATGCACCAGATTCAGCACGTCGCGCGTTGACCGGCCCAAACGGTCGAGGCGATGCACTACCAATTCGTCGCCTGCGCGCAGAAACTCCAGAACTGTGGCCAGCTCGGCCCGGTTGTCGCGGGATGCCCCGGAGCCGGTCTCAGCACGGATGATTTCGCAGCCTGCCTCCTTCAGCTTGGCCTTCTGGATATCGAGATCCTGGCTCGATGTGCTGACGCGGGCGTATCCGATCCGGGGCATGGCAATCTGTCACGTTAGGGTGGCTGATACCCTGATACTGTCACAAATGCTTTTGCGCCACTCATTTGTGACATTTCAGCCTGTCACAATGACCTGTCACCTCCGGGTGTGCCCAAATGTTACGGTCGTTGTGGAATGGCCCACTCATACCTCTGCCGACCTTCCGGCGTAGATATCCATTCCTCGAACTCCGCCGATAGCCGCGCGAGATTTCTTCGACGGCGTTCTTCGAACATGCGCAAATCTTTCATCGCCAGTCCGAGGCCGCCGGACAGGCGCTCCAGCACGGCCTCTGGCGGCTGAATGAATGAACGCGCCTCTTCGTCGTCATGCGCAATGTTCAGGGCGTAAAAACAGAAAATCTTGAACGGAACACCATAATGGCGGGCAAGGCTTTGGACGTAATGACGCAGCGTATCGACATCCCCCGGTGGCGGGTGCAGCGGCCAGGTCGGTTCCGGCTTCATGCCCGAAGCTCCCGTTCCATCATCTGCCGCCGGAAGGAGGGTGCCTGAAAAATGCAGTTAACCAGATCGTCTTCCACGATACGTTCCCGCCCCTCCATGAGCGCATGTGCAGTCGCGCTCGAAAGAAGCTGGTGCATTTCCCCGATCAGGCCCTCCGACCGCTCAACGATCACCGCGCGCAATGCGGGCAGGCCCAGACCGGAGGTCTCGCGCAGAGGGATCACCGTCTCGAAGCTGGCCAGCAGCCGCCCGGTCTCGGAACCATCATCCCATCTCGACAGCAGGAATGGCTGAAAGCGGTTTTCGAGCTGGTCGTCCAACCGTAGGGCCAACCAAGCATCCCTGGTCCCAAGCGCGACGATCGGAATACGCAGTTCATTGCCCAGATACCGGATAAGCCCCAGAATTTCGCGTTGCCGTGATGACGGGCCGCAGAGCAGGTTGTGCAACTCATCTATGAGAAGCAGTCGGACACCGCAGGCCTGCATAAGGTTCAGCGTCACAGCGTTCCGCCGATCCGTCTGCCGCATCTTCCCGAAAGGTGATCCCAATGCATCGAGCAACTGTGCATAGAACCGGGGTGCTGTGACGTCAGGTATCATCTGAACCGAGAGGACCGGAAAAATGTGCCGGTCCCTTTCT
The DNA here is from genome assembly GCF_030547555.1 of Salipiger sp. 1_MG-2023. Taxonomy (NCBI): domain Bacteria; kingdom Pseudomonadati; phylum Pseudomonadota; class Alphaproteobacteria; order Rhodobacterales; family Roseobacteraceae; genus Salipiger; species Salipiger sp. 1_MG-2023. The sequence goes on from NZ_JAUOQN010000008.1 coordinate 108,951, forward strand.
TCCGAACTTCGTCGGGGGTGTTGGCGCAGGAATTTCTCGGCAATGGTCGATTTGCCGTTATTGCTCGGCCCTACGATCAGCATGTTCTGTGGCCGGACACGGCCGGGTTGCGTCGCCAACAGCATGCCCATGCGTTTCAGGGCGTCCTGTGCCCGAGAATAGCCGATCCAGCGGTCGGTCGCGAGAAAATCAAGCCGCTCGACAGCTGACATTTCCGCGATGCGTCGGGCTTCGGGTCGAAGGTGGTCCATCGTCGCTACCACTCTTCTATGTCTGTAAATGGTCGCGGCGGACCATCGGGTTCGTCTTGCGAAAGCCCGGTCTGCACCGCCGCCCGCGATCCGGCTGCCGATGGTATCTGCCGGTCCAGTTCCGGCCGTGACCGACGGCGGCGGGCACTCCTGGAGAGCCGGACTGCGTTGCGCTCGATCTGTTGCATTTCCTCAAAGGCGGCGAAAATGGCGTCCTCGTCCACGGTAGCCGCATTGCGTTCCTGCGCCCGTCGCCGCGCCGCCCGATGTTCCCAGAGTGTCATCGACGGTCGGGAGAGCGTGCGATACGGCACTTCGAGCCAGGAGCCGTCGAAAGGGTCGAGAACATAAATACGCGAGATGTCTCGTGGATCGCGGCGCAGGATCAGAGGCCCCTCTGTCCGGACGTCGCGCGACACGATCCACGGCTTCAGGGCGTTCGAGAAATAGCGGATATGATCGACGGTAAACCCGTCACGCTGCAACGTGCGGCGCAGGACCGGAAGGAAGTCGATCAGATAGCTGCGCATGTCACGCGGGATGGCAATGCTGCCGCCGGATCGGGCGAGGGCCACAAGACCCTCTTCCAGCCGCGCAAGCGGCGCGGTTCCGTCCAGACCGCGATGCCCGGATCGGTGATAATCCTTGCAGATCGCAACAGTCAGCCAGCGCTCCAGCTCTTCAAGGGTCAGGCAGGCCTGCCCTTCGCTGTCGTATGCGCCTCGCTGCACTGTGTTTGAAAAGGTCGTCCCAGGCAACTTGTGGATGCGCTGCATAAGGGTTCCGATCACACGCTCCACGATACCACCGAACTGAGGTTGCCCCGGCGGCCGCCAGTCGATCTCGATGCCATGTTGCGCACAACCGCGCCCGAAAGCCTGCGAGTGGAACTCACCGGCATTGTCGACACCGATCTGCTTTGGCTTTCCCGCAATCGGCCAGTCCACATCAGTGATGCCGCGCGCAGTCATCCACGACTTCTTATTGGCGGCGACATGGACGAGGCACAGGCCGACGCTCGCGGCGGAAGGCGGGTCGAGACTAAGATGGAAACCCGCTATTGTCCGGCTCATCACGTCGATTGCAACCGTCAGATATGGCCGCCCGATTGGCAGTCGCTCAAACGGATCGACCAGGATCACGTCGACCGGCGTGTGGTCGATCTGCACAATGTCGAGCGGATATTTCGGAATTGGGGTCGCGCCGAAGACAGGCTTCGTCTCCGGATCTTCCTCGCGCAGCCGAGATGCGACACCCTTGTCGATCCGGTTGATCCGTCGCCTGATCGTGGCTTCGCTCGGAGGTGAAACGCCCGCCTTCCGGCACTCAGCCCGAACCGTCTTTATGATTTCCGACGGTCGCGCCTTCTGTGGTTTGAGATAGCGGCCCTCGATGACCTGACTGACGATCGCTTCGCGATTCCCCGCAATCCGGGATTTGCGCGGAGCACCACGGCCGTCGCGCGGCAAAAGCGCGGTGACTGCACCGCCCTCTTCACGCAGCCGGCGGATCAGCCCATAAGCCCAACGTTCAGAAATTCGCAGATCAACGGCAGCAACGCGGACGAGATGCGCTGGTGCCGCATCGAGGGCGGCAAGCGGCCGAAGAAAAGCCGCCCGTTCTTCGGCCTGCTGCCATACGTCTTTCGGAACGGATTCCAAGTCCATGACCGATCCTGCCTCCTGCAACGCGCTGAATCGTTCGCTGACGGTCGCGCAGCGCAATGAACTGCTTGGCGATCAGTATTGAAGTTTTTTGTGACAGGCGCGTGTCAATGAAAACAACAACCCGCGCTGAACTTATTTGTGAAAAATGACAAGAAGACATCGATCAGCGGCGCCTGCGCCGGCACGGGTATCTGCCACAACCGCGCGCCGTAGCGCAGCGCGTGGCCCCGCGCCATGCAGCCGATGGCGGTGCCGCTTTCCACCAGCTCTGACAGATCGTCGATCCCGGTTGCCGCAGCGATGACCCGCTCGCCGACCCCGTGACGCACCCGCCACAGCGCCAGCGCCGAGAGGGCGCCGGCCATGCGGTCTTCTTCGTAGCCGACCACATCAGAGGCGGCGAGGATCTCCGGATCGACCGGCGATCGCCGGTACAAGGGGTGGCGCGGCCCGCAATAGACGCCGAATTCCTGCGCCTGCAAGGCTTGTGCCCGCAACCGCAGGATGGTCGGGTCGATCTGCGTGCAAAAACCCACCGAGGCCACCCGCTGTTGCAGCGCCTGCGACACCTCGCGGCAAGAGGCGGAGCGGATCGACAGGGTGACCCTTGGGTGCTGCTGGCGAAACTCCTCGAGGGCGGGGGTGATGGAATCCATCTCGAGATGCGAGGAGCGATAGATCACCACGTTGCCCGACAACGACTGGCCCTCGTTGGCGGTCAGATCGTTCAGCCGCACGACGCCGCCGTAGATCTCCAGCGCCTCGCGGTAGACGAATTCGCCCGAGCGGGTGATCACGAAGTTCTGCCCGCTGCCCCGTTCGACCAGCCGCAGATCCAGCCGCTCTTCGAGGCGGCGCAGGGCGGCCGAGACCGATGGCTGCGACAGGTTCAGCCGCAGGGCCGCCGCGGTGATCGAGCGTTCCTGAACGATGACCATATACGTCCGCAGCAGGTTCCAATCGAGTTGGAGCGCCAATCGGTCGAGCGGAAAGCTCATTCCTGTCCTACACCTTTCGTGTGATCCGCAAAGTGACACCGTGCCTGCCGGTCCGGGCCAAGCGCGACCGGATCCGGGGCGATGGTATCGCAGGTTCCCTTCTTAGCGATCGGGCAGCGGGTGTGAAAGGCGCAACCTTTCGGGATGTCGGTGGGGCTGGGATGTCGCCGGTCAGGCGGATGCGGTCGGGGCGTTTCACCGCCGAGGGCACCGGCACCGCCGACAGCAGGGCGCGGGTGTAGGGGTGGCGCGGGTCTTCGAACACCTGCTCGACCGGGCCTTCCTCGACGATCTTGCCAAGGTACATCACCGCGACGCGGTCGCACAGAAAGCGGATGACCGCCAGATTGTGCGAGATGAACAGCTGGGTCAGCGCCGGGCGGGTGATCCGCAGATCCTTCAGCACCCCGAGGATCTGCGCCTGCACCGACACGTCCAGCGCCGATGTCGGCTCGTCCAGCACCAGAAGATCGGGGTCAAGGACCAGCGCGCGCGCGATGCAGACCCGTTGTTTCTGCCCGCCCGACAGCTCGTGCGGATAGCGATGATGGAATTGCGCCGGAAGGCCATGGATTCCAGAATGGTCGACACCTTGTCGTGCAGCGCCGCGCCGCGCAGGCTGGTGTTCAGGATCAGCCCCTCGGCCACGGCCCGGTGGATCGTCATCCTTGGATTGAGCGAGGAATGCGGATCCTGAAAGATGATCTGGGCCTTGCGCCGCAGCCTCTTCAGCCCTTTGAGGCTGGCCTTGCGCACATCGACATCGCCGATGCGGATCTCGCCCGAGGTCGCTTCGACCAGCCGCAGCACGGTCTTGCCCACTGTGGTCTTGCCCGACCCGCTTTCCCCGACCAAGCCGACGGTTTCACCCGGTTTCAGCGATAGCGAGACGCCATCGACCGCGCGCACCACCTGCCCGTTGGGCATCGGGAAATGCACGTCGAGGCCGCGGATGCTCAGCATGTCAGTGCTCATGAACGGGGTCTTTCATCGGGGTGTCTTCGAACAGGGTGCAGGCCACCGTGTGCTGCGGTGCCACGCGGCGCAACCCGACCGGGGCATCGCAGGCGGCGTGGGCGCTGGCGCAGCGTTGGGCGAAGCGGCACCCCTTGGGCGGGTTCAGCAGGTCCGGCAGGGTGCCGGGGATCGATGCCAGCCGCTCGACCCGTTTGAACGGGTGGGGCAGGGCGTCGAGCAGGCCCTTGGTATAGGGATGGGCGGGGGCGTCAAAGATCTGGCCGATGGGCGCGTCCTCGACGATCTTGCCCGCATACATCACCGCCACCCGCGAGCAGACCTGCGCCACCACGCCCAGATCATGCGAGATCATGATCATCGTCAGGCCCATGTCCTCGACCAGCTCGGCCATCAGGTCGAGGATCTGCGCCTGAATGGTGACATCCAGCGCCGTGGTCGGCTCATCCGCGATCAGCAGCTTGGGCTTGGCGGCCAGCGCCATGGCGATCAGGATGCGCTGGCGCATGCCGCCCGACAGCTCGTGCGGATAGGCTTTGAACTGGCGTTCGGGGTTGGGCAGGTGCACCTTTTCTAGCATGCCAAGCGCGATGTCGCGGGCTTCGGCGCGTTTCACCTTGCCGCCCGATTGCGCCCGGATCGCATCGGTCAGCTGGGTGCCGATGCGGAACACCGGGTTGAGATAGGTCATCGGGTCCTGAAAGATCATCGCGACATCCTTGCCGCGCACGCCCCGCAATTCGCGATCCGACAGGCCCAGAAGCTCGCGCCCATCGAGCCGCACCGAGCCCGAGGTGATCCGGGCGGGCGGGCTTGGCACAAGCCCGAAGGCGGCGCGGGTCAGCACCGATTTGCCGCAGCCGGTCTCGCCGACAAGGGCCACCGCCTCGCCTGCGGCCAGCGAAAGATCGACCTTGTCGATGGCGTGATAGGCGCCGTCGAACGTGTCGAAAACAAGCGAGAAATCCCGGATGTCGAGGATCGGTGTGCTGTCCATCATCGTTGCCTCGGGTCCAGAACGTCACGCAGCCCGTCGCCCATCAGGTTGAAGCCAAGGACGGTGAAATAGATCGCCAGACCGGGGAACAGCGTGCACCACCAGGTAGTGTCCCAACGCTTGGTGTAGGAGGCCGCGCGCGGAGCCCCCGGCGTAGCGCAGCGCGCGGCCGGGTGTGAC
>NZ_JAUOQN010000080.1:0-13322 GCF_030547555.1 Salipiger sp. 1_MG-2023
ACGCGCATACATCTCATCATACTGCGCCGCGCCGACATGCGCCTTGGCCGCAAACTCGGGCGTCGGGGCGTAGGTGGTCATGGGGGTTCCTCCTCCAAGAGAAATTTGCCGGTATTGGAAAGCTGCGCGTCACATAAGGCAATAGGCGATTGGTGCAATGTTTCCGCAGCGCCGCTGAAACTTTGCACAAGTTGCGTGGGGGGTGCGGTGTTCGCCGGCAAGGTCATGCTGTCTTGCGCGCGCTGCTGACCACGCCCCGGGATCAGCGCGCCAAGCCGCTTATGGCTCTGCGTCGAAGCGACCATTCCTTGGTGGTCGGGGGGTAGCGTTGCCCTGTTTCGCCGCGTGACATGCGCTCCGCAGTGCAAATCCCGCACCGGCGCTGGGGGGTAAACAGATCTGCAACTGATTTTTCCGTAAAGATTTTTTTGTCAATTTGCGACCGATCGCCGATGGTGTATCGTAAAGAAACTCAGGTCGCGCCGCAAAACGGCGTTGCTAGATGGGAGGGTGAAGGTATGGCCCGCGATACGCTGACAGGCTCGCGCATTCGCGAGCGGCGGATCATCCTTGGGATGAAGCAGACCGAGCTTGCCCAAGAGGCGGGCATCTCGGCCTCGTATCTCAACCTTATCGAACACAACCGGCGCAGAATCGGCGGAAAGCTGCTGCTGGATCTGGCTGACATCCTTGGGGTCGAGCCGTCGGTTCTGACCGAAGGTGCCGAGGCTGCGCTGATCGCCAGCCTGCGCGTTGCGGCCTTGCACGCAAGGGAAAGCGGCGCAGAGGTCGACCGGCTGGATGAATTCGCCGGGCGCTTTCCCGGCTGGGCGCGGCTGCTGGCTGACGGACAGGCGCGCATCGAGACGCTGGAACGTTCGGTCGAGGCGTTGTCGGACCGGCTGGCGCATGACCCGCATCTGGCCGACGCATTGCACGAGATGCTCTCGACGGTGACGTCGATCCGCTCGACCGCGTCGATCCTTGCCGAGCCGGGCGAGCTTGATCCGGAATGGCGCCGCCGCTTTCATCGCAATATCCATGAGGACAGCGCCCGCCTTGCGGAAACCTCGCGCGCGATTGCCTCCTATCTCGAAGCCGAGGATAAGGCCGCCTCGGAAAGCGGCACGCCACAGGAAGAGGTCGACAAGCTGCTCGAGGCGGCGGATTACCACATCGCCGCGCTTGATGCGGGCGAGGGGCCAGAGGCGGTGGCAGGGCAGCTTGGCGCGCAGCTGTCGGCGGCGGCGCGGGGTCTGCTGGTGCGCAGCTTTACCCGCTATGCGCGGGATGCGGCGGCGATGCCGTTGGGCAAGGTGCTCGACGCGGTGGTGGGGACAGGCACCGACCCGCTGGCGCTGGCGCAGCGTTTTGGCACCGATCCGGCGCAGGCGATGCGCAGGCTTGCGACCTTGCCGCCCAACGCGCCCTGCGGGCAGGTCGGGCTGGCGATCTGCGACGCGTCGGGCGTGTTCACCTATCGCAAGCCGCTGCCCGACTTTCCGATCCCGCGCTTTGGCGCGGATTGTCCGCTCTGGCCGCTGTTCGCGGCGCTGTCGCGCCCGATGTCGGTGCTGAGCCGGGCTTTACAATCCGCCGGTCGGCAAGGCGGGGCGGTCACCGCGATTGCCTTTGCCCAGCCGTCGGGCCCGCCGCAGATCAACCGCGAGCCGGTGTTCGAAGCGCATATGATGATTGCGCCGGGTATGAGCCGGGCTGGCGAGAGCGCCGAAGAGGTCGGCGTGACCTGCCGGATCTGTCTGCGCCGCGAGTGTCCGGCCCGCCGCGAGCCGTCGCTTCTGGGGGATCCGATCGCGGGGTGAGACCGCGCGATGATTTTTTGACTCCGGCGCGCACTTGTCCGATAACTTGTTGACAGGGGAGAGGCATCTGCCGGCCAGCCGCCACGCGCGGGGGCCAGCGGGAAAGGAGAGGCATGGCCAAGCGAGTGATGCTGATCGAGGACGAGCCGAACATCATCGAAGCGATCAGTTTCATCTTGTCGCGCGAAGGGCTTGACGTCGAAACGCATGCCGACGGCACCACCGCCAACGACAGATTGCGCGCAAGGGTGCCGGATCTGGTGATTCTTGACGTGATGCTGCCGGGCAAAAGCGGCTATGACATCCTGCGCGAGCTGCGCGAGGATACGGTGACTGCTGGCGTGCCGGTCTTGATGCTGACCGCGCGCGGGCAGTCGCGCGACCGCGAGATGGCGGAACGTTCGGGCGTGTCGGCATATATGACCAAGCCGTTTTCCAACGCCGAAATGCTGGGGCAGGTGCGCGATCTGCTCGCTTCGGCGGTCTGACATGGCGCAGGAGGCCGAGCCGCCGAGGGGCAAGCCGCTGGTGTTCCTTGAACGGCAATCCTATCGCCGCCGCCGGGTGATCGACGCGGCGCGCGTGCTGCCCTTCGTCGGGTTGCTGCTGTGGCTGGTGCCGCTGCTCTGGCGCGACGAGGGCACGGCGGCGGTGCGCAGTTCCAGCGCCATCATCTTCCTGTTCGGCACATGGTTCGTGCTGGTGCTCGCGGCGGCGGTCCTGTCGTGGAAACTGGCAGCGCAGGCGCGCGAGCCGGGGGGCGCCGGGCCGGGCGGGCTTGGGGATTAGGCCGTGCTGAACACCCTCGTCGCGGTTTGTTCGCTATACGTGCTGTTCCTGTTCGCCATCGCCTTTGCCGCCGAACGGGCGGCGATGCGAGGGCAGGCGCGCTGGCTGCGCTCGCCGCTGGTCTACACGTTGTCGCTGTCGATCTACTGCACCGCATGGACCTTTTACGGCGCAGTTGGCAGCGCGGTGCGCTCGGGGTTCGAATATCTTGCGATCTATCTTGGCCCGTCGCTGGTGCTGATGGGCTGGTGGTGGATCCTGCGCAAGCTGGTGCGGATCGGGCGCACGCAGCGGCTGACCTCGGTGGCGGACCTGATTTCGGCGCGCTATGGCAAGAGCAACCTGCTGGCGGTGGGGGTCACCATTCTCGCGGTGGTCGGCACGACGCCCTATATCGCGCTGCAACTGCAATCGGTAACGGTCAGCTTCGAGGTGTTCGGGGTGGGCGATCTGTTTTCGGGGCAGGAGACCGGATACACCGCGCTGTGGGTCGCGGCGGGGCTGGCGCTTTTCACGGTGATCTTTGGCACCCGCAACCTTGACGCCAACGAGCGCCACAACGGGGTGGTCATGGCCATCGCGGTCGAGGCGGTGGTGAAGCTTTGCGCGCTGCTGGCGGTTGGCATCTTTGTGGTCTGGGGGCTGTCGGGCGGTATTTCGGGAACGCTGGCGCGGATTGATGCCTCGGCGCTCGGTGAATGGCGCATCGACGGCGGGCGCTGGACCGGGATGATCGTGCTGTCGGGCGCGGCTTTTCTGTGCCTGCCGCGGATCTTTCAGGTGCTGGTGGTCGAGAATGACAACGAGACCCACCTGCGCACCGCGTCCTGGGCGTTTCCGCTGTACCTCGGGCTGATGAGCCTGTTTGTCGTTCCCATCGCGGTCACCGGGCTGGAATTACTGCCCGCCGGGTCGAACCCCGACCTGTTCGTGCTGACGGTGCCGATGAGTCAGGGCCGGGACGGGCTGGCGGTTCTGTCGTTCCTCGGCGGGTTCAGTTCTGCGACATCGATGGTGATCGTCGCGGCGATTGCCCTGTCGACCATGGTGTCGAACCACGTGGTGATGCCGCTGTTCCTGCGCTACGCCCAAAGCGGCGCCACCGTGTCGGGCGATGTGCGCCACGTGGTGCTGCTGGCCCGGCGCCTGTCGATCATCGGCGTGGTGATGCTGGGCTATCTGTATTACCGCCTGTCGGGGGGCGGCGCAGCGCTGGCGTCGATCGGCGAGGTCAGCTTTGCCGGGGTGGCGCAGGTACTGCCCGCGATGCTGGGCGGGATCTTCTGGCGGGGCGGCAGCCGCATCGGCGCGCTGACCGGGCTGACGCTGGGCTTTGGCTGCTGGGGCTATACGCTGTTCCTGCCAAGCTTTGGCGCGGGGGTGCTGTTGCCGGAGGCATGGCTTCTGGATGGCCCGTTCGGCATCGGCTGGTTGCGCCCGCAGGCGCTGTTCGGCATCGCGGGGATCGATCCGTTGCTGCACACGGTGTTCTGGTCGCTGACGCTCAACACCGGGGGCTTTGTGCTTGCCTCGCTCGCCAGCTTTCCGGGTCCGCTCGAACGGCTTCAGGGGGCGCAGTTCGTCAATGTCTTCGAGCATTCCACCGGGCCCCGGCGCTGGTCCGGCAAGGTTGCGCAGGCCGAAGACCTGATGATCATGGCGCAGCGAATCATGGGCGCACGCGACGCACAGGCGCTGTTCGAACGGGAAGCGCAGCGGCAGGGCCTTGGCGGTACGCTGCCGGCGCCAACGCCGGATTTCCTTGAAACGCTCGAGCGCGAACTGGCGGGATCGGTCGGGGCGGCGACGGCGCATGCGATGGTGGGGCAGATCGTCGGCGGCATGTCGGTGTCGGTCGAAGAGCTGATGGCCGTCGCCGACGAAACCGCGCAGCTGATGGAATATTCCGCCCGGCTCGAGGCCCAGTCGCAGGAACTGGCGCGCACCGCTGCCCAGCTGCGCGAGGCCAACGCCAAGCTGACGCGGCTGTCGGTGCAAAAGGATGCGTTTCTCAGCCAGATCAGCCACGAGCTGCGCACGCCGATGACCTCGATTCGCGCCTTTTCCGAGATTTTGCGCGATACCGAAGGGCTGGAGCCCGAGGCGCGGAACAAATACGCTTCGATCATCCACGACGAGGCGGTGCGCCTGACGCGGCTGCTCGACGATCTGCTCGATCTGTCAGTGCTGGAAAACGGCCAGGTGAATCTCAATCTGCGCAAGGGGATTCTGGCCGATGTGCTTGACCGGGCCGTCGCGGCGGCGGCGGCGGATGAGCATGGCGCACGGGTGAAGATCTGGTGTGATCCGGTGGCGGGCGAGGTCTGGCTTGATACCGATCTCGACCGGCTGAGTCAGGTGTTCATCAATCTTGTCGCCAATACGCGGAAATATTGCGATGCCGCGCAGCCGCAGTTGCAGATACGCGTGCGCCCCGGCGCGCGAGTCGTGATCGATTTCATCGACAATGGCTCGGGACTGTCCCCGGAGGCGCAGGATGTGATTTTCGAGAAATTCAGCCGGGTGAGCGATCAGAAGGCTGGCGGGGCAGGGCTTGGCCTTGCGATTTGTCGGCAGATCATGACGCGGCTGGGGGGCGAGATTTCCTATCTTCCCGGTCAGGGGGGCGCGGCGTTCCGCGTTATCCTGCCCGCAACTTATGCAGCTGCGGCGCCGTAATCCCGAAGCCAAGGAAAACTGGCAATCTAAATTGCTTGGTAACCAAATGCCGCCATACCGAATGCGTGAAAACAGGCATAGAACGGGCCAGGCAGGTGATGGGAGATCCCGCAAGACAAGATGATGTGTTGGGCCAGAAGGCCAGCGCCGCGCGTCGTGCCCATGAGGCACGGGCGATGTCGCCGACCAAGGCCCTGCGCCGTGCGCTTTCCCGCACGGCTGATGTCCTGTGGGACCTCGCGCTTGTCACCCATGGCGTGTCGCAGGATATCCTCGATCAGGATGGGGTGGTCGATTCGCTGCCTGCGAACAATCTGCTGCTGCTTCTGGACGGCCCTGATGGCGCGGTTGGCCTCGCCATGGTCGACCGGCAGGTGATGACCGGCCTTCTCGAAGTGCAGACCATCCTTCAGGTCACGCAGATCCCGGCCGAGGATCGACCGCTGACCCAGACCGATGCGGCTATGATGGCCCCGCTGCTGAACGGCACGCTGGAACGGCTTGCGCGTTATCTCGACGGGCATCCGGATCGGCCACAGTTCGAAGGGTTCGCTTTCGGCGCAATGGTCGAAGATGCGCGCACCGCCGGTCTGCTGCTTGAGGCACCGAGCTATCGCGCGTTCCGGGTGTCCATCGACCTTGCCCTCGGGCGCCGCAAGGGGGAGATCCTGTTCGTGCTGCCAGAGCGGCCGAATGCCGCCCATGTCGAGTGCGCCAAGAGCCGTGACGATATGCCCGGCCCTCACGAGGGCAAGATGAAGATGCTGCCGGTGCTGATGGATGCCGTGCTGTGCAGCGTGAAATTGTCGATTGGCGCCGCGCAGAAGCTCAAGGCCGGGGACCTGATTCCCCTGCCGCTTGAATCGCTCGATGGCGTGGAACTTTTGGCCGGGGCAGGAACGGCCGTGGCGGGCGGACGGCTGGGGCAGATGAACGGAATGCGGGCCGTGCGGCTGGCATGGCCGGAAGGTGCTATGCCGTCAGATCTGACCGCCGCAGCCCTTGCCGACATGCCGATGGAGATACACGATCCCCGGCCGGCGCTGCCCGAGCCGGTGCTCGCCTCGCCAGCACCGGTGGAGGACGTCACACCAGACGTCTCCCCGGCGGATTTCGCCGAAGATCTTCCCGATCTGCCGCCAATGGAATTCGACACCGGCGATTTCGATTTCGACACAGAGCCGACCGAGCGCGAATCGGGCGACTCTGAATTCGCCGCGGCTACGATGGATCTCGACGGCAGGTGAGCGTGCTCAGCGCCGCTGCGCAGCCAAGGCTTCGATGGTGGGGCGCATCCCGCCAAGATCGTATCCGGCCTCATTGGCCTGAGTGATGATCTCGTCGGTGTCCCTGCGCCCCGCTTCGGCCAGAGCCCAGAGTGTGGTGCTGCGTGTGCCAGAGCGGCAATAGGCCAGCACCGGTCCATGGGGGGCGCCGAGCAATTGAGAAAGCTCGGTCACGGTCTCCATCGTCGCGCCTTGGGGCGTGACCGGCAGGTAGGCAAAGCTCATGCCTTCGGCGATCGCCGCTTCGCGGATCGCCTCGGCCTGGTGCGACGGCGGAACCTCGGCGTCGGGACGGTTGCATATGACGAGGGTGATACCCGCCGCCTTGAGCGCGGGAATATCCTCGACAGAGATTTGCGGCGACACGTTGAAGTCGCCCGAAACATTGATCATGGTCATGTGCGCCAGATCACTCCGCTGGCACAGGTTTGTCCAGACGTGTTCTCACGAAAGGTGCAACGATCATGCCGGTGAGCATTGCTGCGACAAAGATGTAGCCCCCGGTTCCGCCATAGCTGAGCGAGGCGATCGCCGGCCCCGGGCACAGCCCCGCCAGCCCCCAGCCAGCACCGAACAACAGCGAGCCAAGCACCAGCTTGCGGTCGATCCGGGTCGATGGCTTTGGCGGCAAGACAGTGCCCAGCAGTGCCGACCGCCGCCGCGCGGCAATCAGCCAGGCCAGCGCCATCGGCAGCATGGCGCCGCCCATCACGAAGGCAAGCGTTGGGTCCCATGCGCCGAACACATCCAGCCAGCCCTGCACCTTGGTGGTGTCGGTCATGCCCGAAATGAACAGCCCGGCGCCAAACAAACCCCCGGCAATAAAAGCAAATACAAGGCGTTGCATCTCAGATCACTCCCAGAAGGTGGCGGAAGAACAGAACGCTGACGCCCCCGGCAAGGAGGTAGCACAGCGTCGCGGCGAAACCGCGCAGCGACAGCCGCGACATGCCGCACACCCCGTGACCGGACGTGCAGCCATTGGCCAGCCGCGTGCCGACACCGACCAGCAGCCCGGCGGCGATCAGAACCAAAACATTCTGCGTCACGTGTGTATCGACCTCGCGATAGACCGGCTGCAGAATGATCGGCAACAGCACGACCCCGACGAGGAAGGCAAGCCGTTCCCATTTCGAGTCGCCCGCCGAGCCATCGACCAGCCCGCCGATGATGCCCGAGGCGCCCATGATGCGCCCGTTTACCAGCAGGTACACAGCCCCGCCTGTCCCGATCAGCAATCCGCCGATCAGGCCCCAGATCCAGTCCATTGGCATCTTGCGCGTTTCCCGCTTGTTGAAAATTCCAAGGCGTCCCGTTTGCGGCAGGGATACGCCGAAATTGCCGACCCTCGGGGCGGCTCTCAGAGCTTGTTGATCGGCACCTTGAGAAAGACATCGCCCTTCTCGTCGGGCTCCGGCATCTGCCCGGCGCGCATGTTGATCTGCAACGACGGGATGATCAGTCTGGGCATTGCCAGCGTCGCATCGCGGCTGTCGCGCATCGAGACGAAGGCGTCCTTCGATGTTCCGGCACCAACATGGACGTTCGCGGCCTTTTGTGCGCCGACCGTGGTCTCCCACGCGTAATCGTCGCGGCCGGGTGCCTTGTAGTCATGGCCCACGAAGATGCGGGTCTCGTCTGGCAGTGACAGGATTTTCTGGATCGAATTGTAAAGCGTTTCGGACGAGCCGCCGGGGAAGTCGCAGCGCGCGGTGCCGAAATCGGGCATGAACAGCGTGTCGCCGACAAAGGCCGCATCGCCGATCACATAGGTCAGGCAGGCCGGCGTGTGGCCGGGCGTGTGCATCACATCGCCGCGCATCTGGCCGATATGCAGGCTGTCGCCATCGACGAACAGCCGGTCGAACTGCGATCCGTCCCGCTGGAATTCCGTGCCTTCGTTGAACACCTTGCCAAAGGTATCCTGCACGACGCGGATGTTGTCACCGATGCCGATCTTGCCGCCGACGGCGTCCTGAATGTAGGGCGCGGCCGACAGGTGGTCGGCGTGGACATGACTTTCCAGCAGCCATTCGACCTTGAGATCATGTTGCCGGATGAAGGCAATGATCGCATCTGCGGACCGGGTGTCGGTGCGGCCCGATGCGTAGTCGAAATCGAGCACGGAATCGATCACGGCGCAGGACACTCCGGCAGGATCCTTGACGACGTAAGAGATGGTGTTGGTTGCTTCGTCGAAAAACGCAAAGACTTCGGGTGACATTGTTGCGGTATCCTTCATTTCGCCTCATCATATACACAAAGATGAATATGTTATCAAGAGGCCAATGAGTTTGATATGAATCATTGATCGAACCGGCTGTCGGACCCATTCTTGTGCCATGGAGGTGGAGGCAAGGATGTCCTGGGATCGGCAGAAGGCGATTCTCGAACGGCGGCTTCGCGAACTCGACGCGCGGCTGGGCGAGATCGAAACCAGTCTCGATGCACCAAGGCCGCAGGACTGGGCTGACAGTGCAACCGAGCGGGAAGGCGATGAGGTGCTCGAGGAGCTCGGCGTGCAAGGATTGCGCGAGATCGGGCAGATTCGGGCCGCGCTGGGCCGGATCGCGAGCGGAGACTACGGCGATTGTGCCCGCTGCGGCGCGCCCATCGCTCCAGGACGGTTGGAACTTGTGCCGGAAGCGCCGCTTTGTGCGGATTGTGCGGGACGGAAGGCCACATAGCAGGGGCTGGGGAGCCCTGCCACGAGGAGGAAAACGTTATGCTGAATGCGCTGAAAACCCGGATCTCGGAAATCGAAAGCGAGATCAGACGGGCATCGAGCCTTGCCGATTCTTCGGCACGCGGCGAGTTGCTTGAGGATCTCGAGCGGCACGTCGAGGAGCTTGAAGCGCGTGGCGGCATGGTTCCGCGCAGCGCGCTTGTTCTGCTGCGTCCGGGCGATGACGATACGGCCGAAGACCTGTTCGACAATATGCCGGTCTGATCACGCGCGGGGCTGACCTGTGCGATGCCTGCGAGGCGTCCTGAAGAAGGGGCGTCTTGTGGCATGGGCAGGGAAGGGCGTTCCCGGCGGGGGCGATCTCGAGGTCGGGATCGTCGCTTTTGCTATGTGCAACCCGCCTGCCGCTGCCCTGTCAGGGCAACTTCGCGCAGCGTGTGCGCTCTTAACCGCGCGGAGCGGTTATTCCTCGGGGGCGCGTGTCTTTCGTGATGCGCCCGCTGGCGTGGTGCTTTGCGCGGGGATAAGGCCTTGGTGCCCTTAGCTGAGGGAAATCCCGAGGATCACGACCATCAGCCCGAGCACCGAGCCAAGCAGCGCTGCCATGTTGATCGGTACCATCTTGCGCACGACCGCGCGCAGCGCCTCGTCGTCCAGACCGGCGCGGCGCGCCTTCCAGACCCGCAGGATGCTCCAGAGCAGGCCGCAAAGCCCCAGCGCCGAAATCACGACCCCGACATAGACAAGTGCTTCCATGGTGGCGCTCTCCCTTTTGCGCGGGGCTGTCCGCGTGGCCGGAATGGCGCGTACCCCATGGCGCGCTCTGCGGCAAGCCCTGCCTCTTGCCTGCCCTTGCGCGCTTGGGCTACCTAGGCGCCGAACCGGCAGGAGACACGAGCAATGCAAGACGACACTTCGGGCGACAAGTACGGCATCGCGGCAGGCGAACTGCGCAGCTTCATCGAACGCATCGAGCGTCTCGAGGAAGAAAAGAAAGAGGTCGCCGAACAGCAAAAAGAGGTGATGGCCGAAGCCAAGGGCCGCGGCTACGACGTAAAGGTGATTCGCAAGATCATCGCCCTGCGCAAGCGCGACAAGGATGATATCGCCGAGGAAGAGGCCGTGATGGAGATGTACATGGCCGCGCTCGGCATGAGCTGAGCGCCTAGCGGTTGGCCCGCGCCAGCAGGGCCACCGCAGCAAGCCCGGTCAGGATTACCAGCACTGCCGCCGGTGCTGCCTGACCGAGGTTCTCCAGCGACGCCTGGTCATGCACCCGCGTCGCCAGCGTTTCATAGTTGAACGGGCGCAGCAGCAAGGTTGCCGGCAATTCCTTGACGCAATCCACGAACACCAGCAGCAGGGATGAGGCGATCGAGGCGCGGATCAGCGGGTAATACACCTGCCGCAGCGTCTGCCCCTGCGTGCGCCCCAGCGAGCGCGCCGCAGCGGCAAGATTGGGCGACACCCGTCCCATCGCCGCATCCGCCGCGCCCTGACTGATGGCGAAGAACCGCACGAAATAGGCCAGAACCAGCGCAAAGGCCGACCCCGTCAGCACCAGCCCGATGTCGATGCCGGTCACCGCCTCGACGGTGTCGGCGAGCACATGATCGAACCCCGCAAGCGGGATCAGAATGCCAACCCCCAGCACCGCCCCCGGCGCAGCATAGCCGATGGTTGTCACCGGCATCAGCAGTCGCGGCAGCGGCGCGCGCGAAATCCGCACGCCATAGACCAGAAAGATTCCCCCAAGCACGGTCAGCACCGCCGCGATTCCACCCACCGTCAGCGTGTGCAGACCCGCCTTCCAAAGCGCAGGCACCGCCCAGTTTTCGGCATTGTCCAGCGCGTGGTTCAGGATCACCCCGCCCGGCAGGACGAACCCCATGACAAACGGCACGAGGCAGGCCGTCAGGGCGAGAGCCGCAGCAACGCCCGACAAGGGCCGACGTTCGATCGGGCGGTGCCGGGTCGAGAGGTTGAAGAAGCGCATCCGCCGCCGCGAGCTTTTCTCGAGCAGCACCAGCAGGATCACCAGCGCCAGAACGGTCGAGGCGATCTGCGCCGCCCCGCCGGCATTGTTGCTTTGCAGCCAGACCGAGAAGATCCCGGTGGTCAGGGTTTGCACGGCGAAATAATCGACGGTGCCAAAATCGTTGACCGCCTCCATCATGACGATGGCCATGCCTGCGGCGATGGCAGGGCGCGCAAGCGGCAAGCCGACGCGCCAGAACCGCCCCAGCGCGCCGACGCCCAGCGATTGCGCCACCTCGTCGGACGAGGCGGATTGCTCGCGAAAGGCATTGCGCGCCAGCAGGTAGACATAAGGGTACAGCGCCGCCGCCAGCACGATGATCGCCGCGCCCATCGAGCGGATCTCGGGGAACCAGTAATCGCGGGCGGTCTGCCAGCCCATCAACTGGCGCAGCCCGGTCTGCACCGGCCCGGCATATTCAAGGAAATCGACCAGCGCATAGGCCCCGACATAGGCCGGGATCGCCAAAGGCAGCAGCAGTAGATATTCCAGCCAGCGCCGCCCCGGAAAATCATAG
This sequence comes from Salipiger sp. 1_MG-2023, assembly GCF_030547555.1. Classification (NCBI taxonomy): domain Bacteria; kingdom Pseudomonadati; phylum Pseudomonadota; class Alphaproteobacteria; order Rhodobacterales; family Roseobacteraceae; genus Salipiger; species Salipiger sp. 1_MG-2023. Next base: position 11,819 of record NZ_JAUOQN010000080.1, read on the forward strand.
CGCGAGATCAGCCAGGCCGCGCCCGACCCGGACGCCCCGGCCAGCAGCCCGACCCCGAACATCAGGATCAGCGTGTTGGAAAGATAGCGGGGCAGGGTGGTCGACACGAGATGCGGCCAGATGTTCTGCGACGGAAAGGCCGCGATCCAGAACACCGCAAGGATCGGCCCCAACACCAGCGCGGCAATCAGCGCCGCCCCGACAGACCATGTCGACGGCAGGCGCAGGCGGCGGCGTGCTTGGGTGTGGCTGTGCTGTGCCAGGCTCATGTCGAAGTCCTCGTTCCGCCACTGTTCCAGCGGCAAGTACTGTCATTGTTAAGGTGAATGTTCTTATAGTGCCGATCAAACATCGGAAAGAGCAGGCCATGCAGATCATCCTTCACCTTGGCGCGCATTGCACGGACGAGGATCGACTGCTGCGGGGTTTGCTGCGCAACGTCGGCGAGTTCCGCAAGGAAGGCGTGGCGATTCCGGGGCCGGGCCGCTATCGCCGCCTGCTGTCTGAGGCGGTTCACGAACTTGGTGCGCGTGATCCCGGCGCGGATGCGCGCGAGGTGCTGCTTGATACCATGCTCGACGACGATCCCGATACGGTGCGTCGTCTGGTGCTGAGCCACGAGAACCTGCTGTCGGTTCCCAAGCTGATCCTGTCCGGCGGGACGCTGTATCGCAAGCTCGAAGACCGGCTGGACGCGATGCACCGCCTGTTTCCCGGGGATGAGATCGAGGTGTTCGTGGGAATGCGGGATTTCGCCAGCTTCCTGCCCGCGGCCTGGCGGGCCTCGCCGCAAGACAGCTTCGAGGTCTTTCTGCATGGGCTCGATCCGATGCAGCTGCGCTGGTCCGATTCCATCGCACGGATCGCCGCCAAGGGCCCGGTGACCTGTTGGTGCAACGAGGATACGCCGCTGATCTGGGGCTCGATCATGCGCGAGATGGCCGGGGTCGCGCCCGACCGCAAGATCACCGGCTCATTCGACATGCTGTCCGAAATCATCAATCCCGAGGGGATGCGCCGCTTTCGCGCGTTCCTCAAAGAGAACCCGTCGGTGAACGAGGCGCAGAAGCGCCGGGTGATGGCGGCGTTCTTCGACAAATATGCGCTGGAGGAGGCCGTAGAAGAAGAGCTCGATCTTCCGGGCTGGGATGCCGCCTACATAGACATGCTGACAGAGCTGTACGACGATGATGTGCGTCAGATTGCAGGCATGGCGGGGGTGACGCTGCTCGTCCCGTAGAAACTGCCCGTCTGAGCAGCAATTTTCGACCTGACGCTGGGGAATGCGAAGTTTTTTGAAAAAAGTGCTTGCGGGTTTGGATCACTCACCGTAAAAGCCCCTTCACCGGCGGCGCTGAGGCGCGGGTCGGGTCGCTGGACGGGGCGGACGGGACGAGGTGGCGGAGCTGCTGAGGTCTGGACGGTGCGGACGGCGGAACGGACTATCGAGAGGTATTGACGGGCGGCGCGCCTTGAGAAGGGCGCACGGTCTGGTTTTTGTCTC